>QKFK01000232.1 GCA_003252195.1 Rhodospirillales bacterium | reverse complement strand
AATTGAAGCAGCTAAAAAAGACGGAAAAATTAGCAGTGTTGTTTCTGTAGATTACGATGTTGTTAATGTTCTATATCTATATGGTAAGCGTTGTACAATCGTACACGGTAACTAATACGTGATATATGATTAATAAAAAGGCGGTAATTTATCCCGCCTTTTGAGTTTATTATAAGTTTGAAACATCATCTAAAAATTCAGAAATTTCACTTTTTAGTTTTTCTATATTCTTCGATAATGCAACTAAAGCTGTTTCAGCTGAGTTTCCTGTTTCAGATGTGGCTCTTGATACAAGTAATATGTTATTAGTTACATCAGATGTTCCTGCTGATGCTTGCGCTACATTGCATGCAATTTCTTGTGTGGCAACATCTTGTTGTTCTACTGAAGCCATAATAGATGCAATAACTTCTACAATATCTGAGATAGTCTTTGTAATAACATTTATAGCACTTACTGCATTATTAGTATTCTTCTGTGAGGTTGAAATCTGTTCAGAGATTTCTTCAGTTGCTTTGGCTGTTTGTTTTGCAAGAGCTTTTACCTCATTGGCAACCACTGCAAATCCCTTTCCTGCATCACCAGCTCTAGCAGCTTCAATAGTTGCATTAAGGGCAAGTAAGTTGGTTTGATCTGCAATGTCATTGATAAGTCCAACTACTTCGCCAATTTTTTGGGAAGATGTTTTAAGTTCTGTAAATATATTCTCAGTCTTAGTAGCTTCGTCAGAGGCTTTGCGAGCGATATCTGTGGCCATTGTTACTTGGCGAGATATTTCTTGTATAGATGATGCTAATTCCTCTGTGGCAGTTGCGACAGTGCTTACATTGGCGGTTGCTTGCTCTGCAGCTGCTGCAACAGCTGTTGCTTTGGTGCTAGTATCTTCTGCAATTGATGTCATGTTATCAGATGTGTTGCGCATTTCTTCAGTTGCATATTCTACAGCTTCCATCATCTCTGAAACATTTTTCTTAAAGCTGTTGGTTAATTCTTCCATTTTTAGAGCGCGAGCTTCTCTTTTGGCAATGTTTTGACGCTCTTTTTCTTCAAGCTCGAGCTTTTTGATAATGTTAGCCCTGGCAATTTCTAGCGCTCTTGCCATTGTGCCAATTTCATCTTTTCTGTCTGTGTCATTAATAACAAAATCAGTTTGCTCTAGCGATAACTCTGATATGTTGGCTGTCATTTCTTTTATTGGGTTAGATATTATATTAGATACAAACCAGCCAAAACCAAGCCCAACTGCGATTGCAATAATTATAACTATCAAGATTTCTTCTTCTGCTGCTTTTGCCATGGCATTGTTAGCTATGTCGGTTTGTTCAGCCAAATATACTGCGTGCTGTAGAAGTTCTTCTGATTTAGAAACGGTTAGATCAATATATTTATGGTTTTCTGTGAATAGGCTGTAAGCCTCTTGTTTTTTTCCTTCTTTTATTAAATTGATATAATTAGTTCTCACTTCTCTATAATTTTTTAATGAAAGTTTTAGTTCATCAAGAAGTTTTCTTTCCTTAGTGTCTAACTTGTTTTTCTCATATTGCTTTATGTTGTCATTAAAAGTAATGGATCTATTGTCTATTTCAGAAACATATTTATCAAACTCTTCTTTACCGTCTGTTATTAGTAATGACAAAAGATTCGAATTGTTTATCAGCAGGTGCTTTTGATTGTCATTTAATAGTGTGATTGGTACAATTCTATTATTATAAATCGAAGCGAGGCTTATGTTAGATTGTTTAGTGTCTTTTAGTCCAACATAGCCAGTTATTGAGATAAAGATTATAGAAGAAAATACAAAAGATAATATTTTTTGAGAGATTTTTAGGGGTTTTTGAATAGAGACATGGCGCACCTTTATTGTTATTAATGGTTGTCGTCATGAAGGCTATCTTTGCTCTAATAATGAATTTAATGCATAGCTATTAGAAAGTGTAACCGCACAAAATATATCCTTCAGTATATATAATATAACATAAGGTTTGTTTCTAGATTATTGCGCTGATTAGTGATATTTGTAACAAATCATTTCGTAATATTCTGTGTGAATATAAAAAAACGCACCTAAGTTAATAGATGCGTTTTTAGGCTAGCTTGTATTCTTATATCTTTTTGATGCTATATAAGAAGCCATTTACCTCAGATTTTAATTCTTCCATGCTTCTTGCTAAAGAATCTGCAGACTGTAAAACTTCGCTGGCGGCTATGCCAGTTTCTGTTGCAGCTCTAGAAACAATAACAATATTGCTTGAAACATCTTGAGTTCCGGTTGATGCTTGAGCAACATTTCCTGCAATTTCTTGAGTTGCAGAATCTTGCTCTTCAACAGCACTCATAACAGCTGATATAACCTCGGCTATTTGGTTAATAATCTCTGTGATGTTGTGTATAGCATTTACAGCATCGTTTGTATCAGCTTGCGAAGATGAGATTTGTTGAGAGATTTCTTCTGTCGCTTTAGCTGTTTGGTTAGCAAGGTTTTTAACCTCGTTAGCAACCACAGCAAAGCCCTTACCCGCTTCACCAGCTCTGGCAGCTTCAATCGTGGCGTTAAGAGCTAGTAGGTTAGTCTGGTCAGCGATATCATTAATCAAGCCAATAACTTCACCAATTTTTTTAGATGATTCATTTAAGCGATTAAATATAGTGCTGGTTTTTTCTGCTTCTTCTGATGCTTTGTTAGCAACATCGGTTGCAAGGGTTACTTGACGGGATATTTCTTGAATAGAAGATGATAGCTCTTCAGCTGCTGATGCAACAGTTCCAACGTTAGCAGTTGCTTGTTCAGCGGCTGCGGCAACGGTTGATGCTTGCATGTTTGTTTGTTCAGCGTTAGAAGACATGTTTTCAGCAGTTGAGCGCATTTGAGCTGTTGCTGCTGCAACAATTTCTATCATCTCAGATACTTTTACATCAAAGTTGTTTGTTAG
>QKFK01000125.1 GCA_003252195.1 Rhodospirillales bacterium | reverse complement strand
TTAAAAGATCGTCGCGAGGCGGATGAATTACAAGATTTGTTGGTTGCTTATGGTGCTAGATATTATATAGGTGTAAATTTATTAGAGCAGAATTCCTGCTATTATGCGGAAGAACCCAATGTAATATTTTCTGGTCAGGGTAGTTTAAAAACATATACTTGGTTTTGTTCTGCCCCTGTGTTTATGGCAGAGCATAATAATGATAAGATTTATATCTTTGAGATTCCTAAAGTAAAAAACTAGACACTATCAAGTATTAATGTGAGGCATACGGGTTTTTTGTTTATGGTTTGCTTTATACCCTTAGCTAAGTAGATGTATATAATAAGGTCAGCTAAGGCGCTCGCAAAGTTAATGAGTAGATGATGCTACAATGTTCCAGCAATAATAACCTCAGTAAGCCATTTGAATAATATTCACATTCAATGTGTAGATAGATTTATATCTTAACATTTTGCTTAATTATAAATCACTACCTATTTGAATGTCTTGGTGTATATGCACCGACATTATTAGCCCAAAGCCTGTCATGATAGTAAGAATAACTGTTCCGCCATATGAAATAAGAGGTAGAGGAACGCCTACAACAGGGATTAGCCCCATAACCATAGCTATGTTTATAAAGAGATATAAGAAGAAATTAGTGGTTAATCCAAGGGCTAGAATGCGGCCATAATAATTTTGGCTGCGCATTGCAAAACTAAATCCATATGCCAAAATAATTAGGCATAAGCAAATTAAGAATAAGCTTCCAATTAAGCCAAATTCTTCTGCAAACATCGTAAAGATAAAGTCGGTATGTTTTTCTGGTAAGAAGTTTAAATGGCTTTGAGTGCCTTTTAAAAATCCTTTACCAAAAATTCCTCCAGAGCCCAAAGTAATTTGAGATTGAAGAATGTGATATCCAGCTCCTAAAGGATCTCTTTCTGGGTCCATAAATGTTAGTACCCGTTGCTTTTGATAATCATGCAGAAACTGCCAGCCGATGGGTATAGCACTCAAACCTAGTGTGGCTAGCACGCCAAACTTCCACATTTGTACACCAACTAAAAAGAACATAACTCCAGAGCACATTAATAGCATTAATCCTGTGCCAAGGTCAGGCTGTTTCATCACTAGCCCAACTGGTATTATTGTGATTAATATTGGTACAATACAGCCTCTTATTGTTTCTATTTCCTGAATAGAAGAGCTGTGGAAATATCTAGCTAAAGCCATAACTAAAGTTATTTTAGTTAGCTCAGATGGTTGTAATTGTATAAAGCCCAGATTAATCCACCTTTGTGCACCCATGCCAACAAAACCCATAACATCTACCGCAATTAACAGGATTACTGCAACGGCATGCAAAAAATATGAATATTTTAACCATGTTCTAATATTGATAAGAGAAACGCACACCATTACAAATAAGCCCAAGCCATAACGAGCCATTTGGTTTGCAGGTCTGCCAGAAAAATGTCCGTTGGCAGCAGAATATTGCATCAAAAAGCCAATGCTTGCCAATAATGTAACAAAGAATATGAATGAAAGGCTCATGTTCATAAACTTTTCTCGCATTGTAAGTTCAGAATGTTTTAGCTGAAATCCAGCATAAGATCGTAACATTATGAAGTGCCTTTCGTTGCTTTGTAAGATTCCAATGGCGAGTTCTCAGACGCTTCTAACTCAAGAGCTTTTTTAATAAGTTTTGAGGCTATTGGGGCGGCTGTTCCACTTCCGCTGCCGCCATGCTCTACGGTTACGCAAACTGCATAACGAGGGTTGTCAGATGGAGCAAAACCAACAAACAATGCATGGTTTCTGTATTTCCATTCAATATCCTCTTGCTTGATAACACCGGTCTCACGTTCTTTCATGGTGATACGTCTTACTTGAGTGGTGCCTGTTTTTCCAGATAGTCTCATTCCCTTAACATCAAACTTTGCCCTACTTGCAGTACCTCCAATTGCATTAACAACGTTGAACATACCTTGGTGAACAAGTCTCATATTTCTGCTAGATATATTTAAATTCTGAGGAGTTTCATTGGTGGTGTCATCTAATGTAAGACGAGGAAAGACCTTTTTGCCTCCATTGGCAATGATAGATGTCATCATTGCAAGTTGAAGAGGGGTTGTAAGCGTATAGCCTTGCCCAATACATGAAATAAGGGTTTCGCCTAATTGCCATGAAGTGCCTTTTGAGCCATATTTCCAATCTCTTGTAGC
>QKFK01000058.1 GCA_003252195.1 Rhodospirillales bacterium | reverse complement strand
AAATATAATTCGCTATCTAACATCTACAAGAAATAACAACAGGTAGATTGAGGAATGTTTAAGCCTATAGACATAACAAACGAACAAAAAGCCGAGCTAAACAAAGAGCTTTCGTTCAGCTTTGGTTTTTCAGAAAATAAGTCTGAGCTATTAGCGGCAAAAAAAATTGCAGCATATTTAAAAAACAATAATCTTTTGATTGAAGGTAAAAGCTTTTCTAAATTTGCTGAGATTTTGAAAAACAACTTCTCACAGAGCAATATCAACAAAACAAAAAGCTTGGCAGAATATGTACACAAGAATTTCTAGAATATGCTCACTTAGTTTTAGATTTGCAAAACAAACCCCTAACTAAAGAGAACTTCTTTAAAAAAGCTAATTATCGAATTTCTGATGCTCCGATTGTAACATCACTGATACATGGCAACCTTGATTATGCAAAAGACTATCTAAACTTTATTAATGAGCCGATTACTAAACAAGATATATTTACAGCTCATTACTCTTTAACAAAAAACAATATCGTCACATCTTTGGCATATACGGCAATCACATTAAAAAAAATGCCCGAAATAGATTTACTACTAAAGAAAATGGGGCAACCGTTAAATCATACAGATTTAGAAACCAAAATTACCATTAGCGGAGCGGACGAATATAAAGGACACTCTTTAGCATTTGCAATGTTGTCACAAGCACCAGAATCATTTCACCAGATATGCTACAATAATAACATTTCAATGAGATATAAAGATTTCACCAGAGATTTCTCTAACAATCAGAATATAAGACACCCATTTGATAAAAGCGTAATGGGGAGAGTATTTGAAAGCCCTGCTGTAAACGGCACTCACGCCGATATGAAAGAATTATGGGATAATGCTCTACCAAATTATAAATCAATTAATAATAAAAAACTTTTTCTAAAAGCTATACAACGATACACACTAAATTCTAAAAAAGAGAAAAACATTATATTAATGCAAAAACGTAGCCGCACAGATAGATAGAAAAATGATTTTTAGCCCTATAACAAGCAATAATGACTATAAAAACGCTGTCGTATCAGAGCCTAAAATGGTTATGAGTACTATAAACACGCTTGCAGAAAAAGATCCTAATATTGCTTCAAACATTGATAGAATTACAAAGTTCATTGAAAGACATACACACAAGAATGTCTTTGATATATCCTCCGTATTCACCAATATAAACGAAGTAATGAAATGCAACCAACTTGATGTTGCAGATTTCACATTATCCTTATTTGGCAAGTCATTTTCCAAAGCTGACATGTTCATTCCACATATTGATTTAGAAACAACTTTTGGAAACACCTATTATAGCCCTTTTTATAACTCAATCTCTGATGGATATCTTGATTATCTTTCATCATATCTTGATTATAAAAAAATGCCTCTAAACAAAGATGATTTCCTAAAAGAGCATATGTACGCTAGACACGAGAATATATATTCTGGGAATGCTGAAATGTTTAGCAGCATGTTCACAGAAAGCATTAACCTATCTAATTACCCTATAATGCATGATATAATAAACAAGAATGGCGAGAAGATAACATATCAAGACTTAAAAGAACACGCAAACAACTCATCTCGTAACTATGAGCAATATACTGCAATTGGCTTAATGGCATTAAAAGAACCCAAAGCGCTATTAACAATAGCAAAAGAAAGCAAAACATATATCAAATGCGCTGACATAGCCGAAGATTGTGAAAAGAAGCATTTTAACTCAGGTAGAATATTTAGAAATATTTTATCATCGTCATTATTTATGGATACGTTAGAAAACATAGATAATTTATGGAAGAACTCAAGCCCTGTTATAACAAAAGACAAGGTAAATATTTCTTTATATTTAAAAAACAGAAAAAAAGCAGCAATCAGAACTAACAACAAATCTAATATTGATATCATTAGAGATAGACACAACCACAGAGCATAAATATTAGTACTACGTATTTTAATATTGACAAATTAGACATAAAA
>QKFK01000020.1 GCA_003252195.1 Rhodospirillales bacterium | reverse complement strand
AAAGATACAGATAAGAAAGTTTTAGAAGCATTGCAAGACGATATGAATACACCGCTTGCTATTTCATATTTGCATGAGATGGTCGGTAACCTTAACAAGGCAGAAGATGAAAAAGAAATTGCTGTGTTAAAAGGTGCTCTTATATCTTCAGCAAACCTAATGGGGATTCTTGAGAAAACGCCTGATGAATGGTTTAAGTGGGTTCCTGCTTCAAAAGATGGTTTGTCAGAAGATGATATTGAAGCTCTTATAGAAGATAGAAAGAACGCTCGTAAGAACAAAGACTTGGCTTTGGCTGATAAAATTAGAAATGATTTATTAGCTAAAGGGGTGGTTCTAGAGGATTCGCCTCAGGGAACTACGTGGAAAAGAGCTTAGGCTTCTTTTCTATCATAACGGATTTGACAATTAAAAGGCTCGGTGTTATTAAACATGGCATTGAGCCTTATGATTTTATTTTAGTTTAAGGAAAATTGGTGCCATGGATAAAGCGATAATAAATAGATTGTTACCAGATAACTTGCCTTTAGTTGCAGATATTGAAGCAAAATACCCACAGCGTAATTTGAAAGATGGGGTTAAGGTAACTCGTATTGCTCCAAGCCCAACAGGTTTTATGCATATTGGCGGTCTTTATGCAGCATTGATTTCTGAGAGACTAGCTCACCAAAGTGGTGGTACATTTTATTTGCGTATTGAAGATACTGATACCAAGCGTGAAGTTGAAGGTGCGGCAGCTTTAATTGAGAGCTCTCTTTCATATTATGATATTAATTTTGATGAAGGTCCTATCGGTAAAGAGGGTTCTATCGGTTCATATGGTCCATATGTTCAAAGTCAACGTGAAGATATTTATAAAGCCTATATTAAAGATATGCTTGAGACAGATAGAGCTTACCCATGTTTTTGTACAGAAGAAGAGTTAGATGAAATCCGCCGTAAACAAGAGCTAAATGGTGTTGTTCGCCCTGGTTATTATGGGCAGTGGGCAAAATGGCGCGATATGCCAGAAGAAAAAGTGCTTCAAGCTTTAGATAGCAATGTTCCTTTTGTTATTCGTTTTAAGTCACCAGGAAGTCCAGATGGTAAAGTTATAGTGCATGATATATTAAAAGGAAACATCGAGTTCCCAGAAAGTGATATGGATATTGTTATTATGAAGTCTGATGGACTTCCAACATATCACTTTGCGCATATCATTGATGATCATTTAATGGGTACAACGCATGTGGTTCGTGGTGATGAGTGGGTATCTTCTATGCCTCTTCATATTCAGTTGTTTAAAGCTATGGGTTGGAAAACACCTAAATATGGTCATATTGCACCAATTCAAAAAAATGACGACGGTGGTAAAAGAAAATTAAGTAAGCGCAAAGACCCTGAAGCTAGTGTTGCTTATTATGATGAGAAAGGTTATCCAAAGAACGCTGTTATTGAATATTTGCTAAATTTGGCAAATTCAAATTTTGAAGACTGGCGTAGAGTTAATTTGGAGGCTAGTTATAAAGACTTCCAATTCTCATTAAATAAATTAAATAACAGCGGTGCTTTGTTTGATTTTGTTAAATTAAACAATATTAGTAAAAATGTTATTTCATTGATGAGTGCTGATGAAGTTTATGAAACTGGTCTTGAGTGGGCAGAAAAACACAACGAGGACCTTGCTTCTTTGATGAAAAATAACCCTGATTACGTTAAGAATATTCTATCAATAGAAAGAGGACAGGGTGCAAAGAACCGTAAAGATATAGCTACATGGGAAGATTTAGCTGGAGAAATAGAGTATTTCTTTGATGATAAGTTTGACATGAGTTATGACATACTTTGTGAAAAAGTTGCTCCTGTGTCTGGCGATGATATAAAGAAAATATTAAATGATTTTATGTCATCATATGATACATCTGCTGATAAAAATGAGTGGTTTGATAAAGTTAAGGCTGTTGCTGATAATAATGGTTTTGCATCAGATATGAAGGCCTATAAGGCAAATAAAGAAGCCTTTAAGGGTAGCGTTGCTGATGTGGCTAAAATAATTAGGCTAGCGGTTACAGGTAGAGATCAATCACCAGATTTGCACGCTATAATGATTGTTATGGGTAAGGATAGAGTCTTTAGTAGAATTAATAATATTATATCTGCTTGAATTTTAGAAAATAATGATTAGTATTGCTTATATCTTTTAGTAAACGCTGTTATAGGCAAAAACAGTGGTTTAACAAGTTTACATACTGTTTTTGTCGCTCTTTTTTCGAAAATTGCGAAAAATAGATTGCTTTGAGACTGATTTTGTGTTTTATTATTAGTTAGTAGTTAAAATATTTTGTCTAATGATTGTGGAGAGGTTAATATGCCAACATATACGCAAACAACAACTAATGCTTTGATGGGTGGTGAAAACCTAGCTTATGATCCTGCAAAGCAAGTTAGAATTATGAAAGAGGCTAAAGCTAAGTTTGAACAGAAGCTTACTAAAGAGGCTGGTTCAATGAGCATTAAGTCTGCTGTTAAAGTTAAGCTCGCAGGTATGGGTTATAATTTTGCTCGTTGGGCAACAGATATTAAAAATTCAAAGTTTGAGAAAAAGAACCCTGGTACATTCCCAAAAGCATCAGAAGTTATTAAAAATATGTCTAAAGGACGCTAATTTTAGCTGAGCTTTTGAAAAAAAATATTTAAATTAGCCTTAGGTGTTGAATTCTAGATTTATTTCTGTATTATCATCTAAGGCTTAATCTATTTTAAAAGGTTCTAAATATGCTTGAACATATCAAAGAGTATAATATATCAATAAACAAGGATAAGGAGCTGTTTTTGTCTTTGCCTGTTTTGCCTGGTGATGCTAATTTAGTTGATGTTGTATATGACGGAAGTGATCATGCTCTTTTGAAAAAGCTTGATAAGACATATTTGCTTGAATATGTAACGGATGAGTTTAAGAGGCTAGCTCCTAGATTGGTTAAGTGTTATGCCGCTGAATTTAAGGGCGATATGGAAAACTTTGATAATATGCAAAGAGCATATGAAGTTAATATTGATATAGTAGAAAAATTACCTGTTTCAGAACCTTTGCCAAGAGCAAAAGAAGATATTATGGCAGAATTGGAAAGTGCTGTTAAAGATGGTACTATTGATGAAACAATTGATAGATTAATTGAAGAATTAGGCTTGTAATAGTATTTACGTTATTTGTTTTATTGTATTGGGCACCCGCAATTTGCGGGTGTTTTTTTTGTGATGTTTCTGGTAAAACGTATGCGTATTCTGGGTTGTTTTTGATGTTTGATTATAGGGTGTGTGATCCTATGATAGGGTATTAAATGTAGTGTTATTATCTGGGTAAAGGTGAAAGCATCTATATCTTATGTCTAGTCATAATGTGTTCTTGTTGATTGTGTTTATTGTGATAAATTTTATATATTAAGGTTCTTGTATTTAATCTGCGCCACGGTCGTGGTTGTTTGCTTTGTCTTATCTTATCTTATCACTAATGTTTACAGATGGATTCTTTGGCTTAATTGTGTACGCTTTTTAGTGTTAATTTTTGCTGGTTGCATTGGTAATATTCTGTCTCTCTCTCTCTCTCTCTCTCTCTCTCTCTCTCTAATGAGGCTGTTTGTTAGGCTTAATCAACTGTTGGGTAAATTGTGTTTTGCTGGCATGATTGGTTATTGATAGCTTGGTAATAACGCAAAAAAAAAAGACCCTCGAATACGAGGGTCTTTTTATAAAAACTTTATAGCTATTTCTTAGCTGGTTTCTTAGCAGTAGTTGCTTTTTTTGCTGCAGCTTTCTTAGCTGGCTTCTTTTCAACTGTTTTACAAGCTGATTTTGAGCATTCTTTGTCTGATTTAGATGCTAATTGAGCTTTAGCTTTAACCCAATGTTCAAAATCTAAACCTTCTGGGCAACCTTCGTTTTTCCAAATATAATATGCGGCTTCTCTTATGAGAGCATCTGAAATTTCAACCATTTTGCATCCTCCCCTTATAACGATTGATCCACTAATAACTTATACTTAATTTTTTAAAGGTCAACTACTTAATTAAAATTAGGTAATGAAAATAAGTGGTTATTTGTGCTTTTTAGTCCCTGCACATACCGAGATTATACATATTTGCGCTGATAAGTCAATCCTTATAAGGTAAAATATAATTGCATGTATGGTACTTTGTGTTGTTTGTTTTTAATCTTATAAAATCAGTTACATAGCTATTAATTTCTGTTATAATGTTATGAAATTGTGCTTCTGTAGGAGTTTTTGTATGAGCGAGAATAATACATCTGAAGTTAGTGGTTATTTATCTTATGATTCTTCATTTAGTGATAATGATATTAGTTTGTATAAAGGGGCGGTGTTTATAGAAAATTTGTTCCCTGAAATATCTGCAGGTAAATATTATGTTAAACGAGTTGTTGGTGAGGAGTTGGTGGTTTTTGCTGATATTTTTTCTGAGGCAAAAAAGAAGGTGTCAGCCGTTTTAATTTGCAAAAAGCAAAGTGGCAAAAAATATGAAACAAGAATGTTCGAAGTTAACCCAGGATTATCGCGTTTTAAGGGTAGTATTAGGCTTGACGAGATTGGTAGCTATAAATACACGATTGAGGCATGGGTTGATGAGTATGCTACATGGTCAGATGCTATAGTTTCAAAAAAGAACAATGGCGCTAATATTGATGCTGATTTGAATGATGGTGTTGATATTTTGCGTAATAGGATATTGCTTATTAATTCTGAGCATAAAGATATCTATGATGAAGATAAATCGTTTCTTCAAGAAGTTATTCGTCAGTTTAACTTGTCTGGTAATAAATCTGAGAAAATGGAGCTGTTGTTATCAGAGAAAGTTTCTGAGGTAATGCATAAAATACCTTTTAAATCTTGTTCTTCCAAATATTATAAAGAGCTCAAATTGGTGGTGGAGCCGAGGGTCGCTGAATTTTCTTCTTGGTATAATATGTATCCTAGATCTCAAGGGGAGAATGGTGAAGCAGGTACGTTATTTGATTGTGCTAAAAAGGTTGAGTATGTATCTGATATGGGTTTTGATGTTGTTTGTTTGCCTCCAGTTCAGCCACTAGGGGATACAAACAGAAAATATTCTGGCAATTTGTACTCTGTGGGCTCAAAAGATGGCGGTTTTGGAGATGTTGCAAGGTCTTTAGGTGGATTAAACGGATTAAAAGAGTTTGTTAAATCATGCTACGATAATAGTGTGCTTGCTGCGTTAGAATTATGCTTTTTCTGCTCGTTAGATCATCCTTGGATAAAAGAATATCCTGATAGGTTTTTGTATAATACAGACGGAAGTTTGAAAATCTATGAAAAAGGTGCAGAGATGCATGATGATATGGTTTCGCTTAATTTTTCTGCTGGTAGAAGTTTGTGGCAAGATTTAAAAGAAGTGGTTGATTTTTGGATAGATATTGGAATTAAGTTATTTAAGGTTACTATGCCTTATGATACTTCATTAGACTTTTGGCAGTGGCTTATTGCTGAAATTAGGAAAAAAGACCCTGATGTATGTTTTGTTGCAGATGGTTTTTGTAAGCCTGCTATGCTAGAGCAATTAGCTCGTATTGGTTTTTCTCAGGTTAATAGTTATTACATGTGGCGAGACACTAAAAATTCAATAATTGAGCATATTAATTACCTTACTTCTCGAAAAGATAGAGAGGGGTCTACACAAATATCAACATTCGATACGCCTGATTATTTAAGGCCCAATATTAGCCCAAGCACTAGTGATATATTGCCGTGGTCATTACAAAAAGGTGGGGTTGAGAGCTTTGTGCTAAGACTTGTTATGGCAGCAACAATGTCTTCATCGTATAGTATTATTAATGGTTATGAATTATGTGAGGATAATGCTATATCTGGTAAAGAGGTTTATGAAATCAATGAAAGATTTCAGGTAAAGAAACACAAGTGGGGTGAGCCAAGAAACATAAAAGAGTTTATTAAAAATTTAAATCAAATAAGAAAAGAAAATACTGCTCTGCATCAAAATGATAATTTAAGATTTTATCATTCTTCTAACTCAAATGTTATTTTTTATGGCAAGGTTGATAATGAGAAGAAAAATTTCATTCTTATTGCGGTTAATCTAGATCCATTCAATGCTAATGGGAGCGATATTTGGTTTCCATTATCAGATTTTGGAATTGCATCATCTGCCACATATAAGGTTGAGGAGTTGTTATCTGGCGAAAGCTATGAATGGAAAGGCGAGAACCATTTTATCAATCTTTATCCTAATGGAAGACAGTGTGTGATATATAGATTGGTTTTCTAAAGTTGGGTTAATTTTATCGGCCTAGGTGTGCTTGGTATATATAATCTTTTGTTTGTTGGTGTATTTTTTCTTTGTATAACAAACTTACTTGATATATAACGATATATTGGAGTTAATTGTGTTTATCGGGAAAATTCCGTTATTCATGATTTTGATATCAATTGTTTACTTTGCCTAAATATTTGAGTGTTAAAATCTGATACTAATTTGGAACAAATGCTTTGTAAGGAGTAAGAGTTTATGGCTAAAAAGCTTAATGATGTGATAGTTGAGGCTATAGTTGCAGGTAGCCACGGAGACCCATTTTCAGTATTGGGTATGCATAAAGATGTTAAAGATGGCTCTTTGTGTGTAAGGGTTTTTCAGCCACAGGCTCAAAAAATTGTTCTGTTAGATAAAACTGGCTCTGAGCTTGGTGAGTTTAAGCAAATTCACAATGCAGGATTTTTCCAAATTGATTTAGGTAAAAAAGAATTCTTTGAGTATAAACTACGGGTTACTTACAAAGATAAGCATACTCAAGATGTATATGATATATATAGTTTCTCACCAATTTTGGGTGATTTAGATGTTTATTTGTTAGCTGAAGGAACTCATCTAGAGCTTTATGACAAATTGGGCGCACATTTTGCTGAACATCAGGGTGTTAAAGGTGTTAGGTTTGCTGTTTGGGCTCCTAATGCTAAACGTGTTAGCTTGGTTGGTACTTTTAATAACTGGGATGGTAGAGTTAACCCAATGCGCCTAAGAGTTGGTTGTGGCGTTTGGGAATTGTTTATTCCTGGTTTGTGTGAAGGTGATTTGTATAAATTTGAAATCAAAGGCGCACATGGTGAGTTGTTGCCACTAAAATCTGACCCATTTGCATTCTACTCAGAAAAGAGACCTTCAACAGCATCTGTGATTTATGATATTGAAAAATACAAATGGAAAGACACCAATTGGGAAGAAACTCGTAAAAAGATTAATTCTCATGATTATCCAATGTCTGTATATGAAGTGCACATGGGATCATGGAAAAGAGTTACAGAAGAAGGTCAAAGATACCTTACTTACCGTGAATTAGCAGATGATTTGGTGCCTTATGTTAAAGATATGGGCTTTACTCATATTGAGTTTTTGCCTGTAGCAGAGCATCCTTTTGATGGTTCATGGGGATATCAGGTTACTGGTATGTTTGCTCCAACAAGTCGTTATGGTACACCAGAAGATTTTTGTTATTTGGTGGACAAATGTCATGAAGCTGGTATTGGTGTTATCATTGACTGGGTTCCTGCTCACTTTCCTAAAGATGGTCATGGTTTGGCTAACTTTGATGGTACAGCTTTGTATGAACACTCAGACCCTAGACAAGGCGAACATAAAGACTGGGGAACAAAAATTTATAACTTCGGTAGAACTGAGGTTCAGAACTTCCTTATCGCAAGTGCTATATTCTGGATTAGAAAGTATCATATTGATGCTCTTCGCGTTGATGCTGTTGCCTCTATGCTTTATCTTGACTATTCAAGAGAAGATGGTGAGTGGATTCCAAATGAGCATGGTGGAAACGAGAACTTAGGTGCTGTTGCCTTTATCAGAAGAGTTAATGAACTTATATATGGCGAAGATAGTGGTGCTGTTACTATTGCAGAAGAATCAACAGCATGGCCAATGGTTTCTCGTCCAACTTACATGGGTGGTTTAGGCTTTGGCTACAAATGGAATATGGGCTGGATGCATGATACTCTAGACTATATTGAAAAAGAACCTGTTCATAGGAAATATCATCATAATAGGCTTACATTCGGTCCTATATATGCATTTAATGAGAATTTTGTTCTTTCTATATCTCACGATGAAGTTGTGCATGGTAAAGGTTCATTGTTTAACAAGATGCCTGGCGATAGATGGCAAAAATTTGCAAATATGAGAGCCTATTATGGATTTATGTTTACACATCCTGGTAAAAAACTTTTGTTTATGGGAAGTGAATTCGCTCAAGATAGAGAATGGTGCTCAGATTATAGTTTGAGCTGGCATTTGCTTGAAGATCCTATGCACCAAGGTGTTTCTAATTGTTTAAAAGACCTTAATAGGGTTTATAAAGAAACTACTGCATTATATCAAAAAGATTTTGATGGTGAAGGCTTTGAGTGGATTGACTACCAAGATGGAGATAACAGTATTGTAACATACATTAGACGTGGTCACGATTATAATGATTATGTTGTAGTTGCATGTAACTTTACTCCTGTGCCTCGTGAAAATTACCAAATGGGTGTACCTGATTTATGCTTCTATGAAGAAGTATTTAACTCAGATGCCAAAATATATGGTGGTGGAGATATTGGTAACGCTGGTGGTAAAATGGCTATTGAAGAAGCTTGGAATTATCGTCCATATTCAGTTAAAGTTACATTGCCTCCATTAGCAACTGTTATATTTAGACCTAAAAAATAATCTGATGTCGGAGATGATATGTCTGTTTCAAGGTTAAGAGTTCAACCAGGTAGACCCTATCCACTAGGGGCTACTTGGGACGGAAATGGGGTGAACTTTGCGCTGTTTTCTGCTCATGCAGAAAAAGTTGTTCTTTGCTTGTTTGATAAAAAAGGAACAAAAGAGACGCATCGTATTGCCATAACTGAGAATACAAATGAAGTATGGCACGTATATTTGCCAGATATTAGACCAGGGCAATTGTACGGCTATAGGGTTTTTGGGCAATATGCTCCAGAGCATGGTTTTAGATTTAACCATCATAAATTACTTCTTGATCCATATGCTAAGGCACTAGCTGGAAAACTAACTTGGAATGAAGCTTTGCTTGGGTATGACCCTAACGATCCTAGAAAAGATTTATCTTTTAATGATGCCGATAGTTCAATGTTCGTGCCAAAATCTGTGGTTTGCGAAACAGCATATACATGGGGAAAAGACACTCCGCCTAGAGTTTCGTGGCGTGATACAGTTGTGTATGAGGCGCATACACGTGGCTTTACTATGCTTCACCCAGATGTTCCAAGTGAATATAGAGGTACATTTGCAGGGTTGTCTCAGCCTGAGGTGGTCCATTATCTAAAAGATTTAGGAATTACATCATTAGAGCTTTTGCCTGTTCATGCATTTTTTGGTGATAAGCATTTAGATGATGGAATATTAGATAATTACTGGGGATATGAGAGTATGTGTTTCTTTGCTCCAGAGCCTAGATACCTAGCTTCCAAGGATATTGGTGAATTTAAGACAATGGTCAGCGTTATGCATAATGCTGGCATTGAGGTTATCTTAGATGTTGTTTATAACCATACTGGTGAAGGTAACCAGATGGGACCAACATTGTGTTTTAGAGGTATAGATAATTTATCTTACTATAAATTAGCTCAAGACAAGCGATATTACTACGATACAACTGGTTGCGGAGCATCTTTTAATACAGATAACCAAAGAGTTGTTCAGTTGGTTGTAGATTCATTGCGTTATTGGGTAACAGAAATGCATGTTGACGGCTTCCGTTTTGATTTAGCCTCATCTATTTGTAGAAGAAATGGTGGTTTTGATCAAGGTAGCGCGTTCTTAAATGCTGTACAACAAGATCCTGTGTTGCAAGAAGTTAAATTAATAGCTGAGCCATGGGATTGTTCAAGTGGAGGCTATCAGTTAGGTGCTTTCCCTCCTGGTTGGTTAGAATGGAATGACCGTTTTAGAGATAATACTAGGAGATTCTGGCGCAGTGATGAAAGACAGATAGCAGAGATGGCTTCTCGTATTACTGGCTCTAGTGATATCTTTGGCTACAGAGGGCGTAAGCCATGGGCAAGCGTAAACTTTATTACGGCACATGATGGTTTTACACTTAATGATACTGTTAGCTATAATCAAAAACATAATTTAGCTAATAACGAAAGCAACCGTGATGGAACAGATTCAAACTGGAGCTGGAATGGCGGTATTGAAGGTATTACAGATAATAAAGATATCAATGATATAAGAATGAGACGTATGCGTAGCATGTTTGCTTCATTGTTGTTGTCTCAGGGAACCCCAATGCTTGTAGCAGGTGATGAATTTGCTAGAAGCCAAAGAGGTAATAATAACGCATATTGCCAAGATAATGTTATTAGTTGGATTAATTGGCAGGGAATAAGTGGTGAAGGCGTCAAGTTATTAAAATACGTACGTTCTTTGATAAAACTAAGAAAAGAGCATTCAATATTTAGACGTTTGCGCTTTTTTAAGGGTGAAAAAATATCTGGAACAGATTTGAAGGATATTACATGGCTCAAACCAAGCGGAGAAGAAATGCGCTCTGAAGATTGGAATAGCCCTGCACAAAAATATCTTGGTTTCTTAATTTCTGGTGCCGCTGGTATGGCTCACTATACTGAGCAAGGCGAGCTCGCTCCAGATAGTACATTTTTAGGAATTATGAATGGTAGTAGTGATACTATCGATTGGACGCTTCCATCTGCAGAAGAACATGATAGTTGGGAATTATTATTAGATTCTGCAAAGAGTGATGAAGTTGGTTCAAAAGGAAATTTTGTTTTTGGTAAGAAGGTTAAAATTTCACCTTGGTCATTTGTTTTGCTACAAGGAAAATTATCGACATCTAACAAAGAATTAATTGCAAAAGAAAGAGGTTATAGGCCGATTGCTGTTTCTGTAGATAATAGTGATAAGGTTGTTCCTTCTAAACCTTTTGAAGCCATCGTAGAGCAATCTACAGGTGATATGATTGCTACTGTGTCAGGGAATGGTGATGATTTTACTGGCGGGGTTATGCAAAAGATTTTTGACGAAGACGAAAAATAATTTTTATTAAAATTTTTATTATAGGAGTATCATATGCCATCATTTTCCCCTTTAGATGATTTAGCTGAAAAAGCTGGAATTCTTAGTGAATACCAGTCTGGTTTTGGTGCTAATCTAGAAACAGTTAGTACATCTCATGCTAGCAAAACAGCTGTTTTGAGGTCTATGGGTTTTGATGTTTCAAATTATGATGCAATAGTAAAATCTTTAGAAGATTTTGAGGAAAAAGAATGGTCTCGTTTGAGCGAAACTGTGGTTACATGTCGCATAGATAAGCAACCATTACATTTTAAAATCAGAGTTCCTAAATCATTTTCAAATGAAATGATTACATTTAAGGTAAAAGAAGAGAATGGTCTAGATCATTCCTTTGATATAAAGGTTCAAGATTTACCAGTTGTAGAAGAGAAGAATGTAAAGAATGTCGATTATTCTTGTCGTTTGTTTAGGCTGGATGCTGGATTGGGTGAAGGATATCACCAAGCAACAGTTAAATGTGGCGATAGAGAAGCTGTTACTAAAATTATTATAGCTCCGACTAAATGCTTTATGCCAGAGGCTATAAGTGATGGTAAAAGAACTTGGGGTTCTCCGATTCAGTTATACGCAGTGCGCTCAAAAAGAAACTGGGGTATAGGTGATTTTACTGACTTATCAAATGTTGTAGAAAAATTTTCTGCATTGGGTATGGATATAGTAGGTCTAAATCCTCTTAATGTTTTGTTTGATGCAAACCCAGAAGATGCTAGCCCATATTATTCTTGTTCTCGTTTGTTCTTAAACTGGCTTTATATAGATGTTGAATCTGTTGATGATTTTGAAAAATGTGCGCCAGCAAAAGAACTCTTTAATTCAGCGGAGTTTCAGAAGAAGCTAAAAGAGGTTAAAGATTCTCTGACAGTGAAATACACTCTTATCGCAGAACTTAAAGGAAAAGTACTCACAAAATTATATGATTGTTTTATGAGTAATGAAAAAGATACAACTAGAGCTCAAGCATTTAGATATTTCTGTGATAATAGAGGTGAGGATTTAGAAAATCTTGCTATATATCAAGCTTTAGGTGAAAAGTTTAGATCTGAGGGTAATTATTCTGGATCTCAAGATTGGGAAGATAAGTATAAAACTCCATATACAGATGCGGTTAAAACATTTGCAAAAGAAAACAGATATAGAGTTAATTACTTTAAATATTTGCAATGGTTAGCTGATACTCAATTGTCTAATGCAGGCCTTGCTTGTTGGCATCATAGGTTGGGTATTGGTTTGTATCAAGATGTGGCTGTTGGTGTTGCTGAAAACAGTGCTGAAACATGGTCTAATCCTAACTTGTTTGTTAAAAATGTTACAATCGGTGCTCCTCCAGATAGATTTAACCCTGCAGGTCAGAAATGGGGCTTGGCAGCAGCTTCTCCAATTGCAATGAAGGATAATTGCTATGAGCAATTTATTAAAATCTTGCGCTATAATATGGGGCAAGCAGGTGCTGTGAGAATTGACCATTTTATGCAGTTTGAACGTCTTTATTGGATACCAAATGGCGATGTCGGTTGTTATGTAAGCTATCCTGTTGATGATTTGCTTAATATCGTAGCATTAGAAAGTAAACGTAAATGTTGCGCCGTTATTGGTGAAGATTTAGGTACTGTTCCGCAAGGTACTAAAGAGAAAATGGAAGATTATGATATTCTTTGCATGCGTATGTTCTTTGGGCAGAAAAATCATGACGAAACATTTAAACGTCCTGAATGGTATGAGCAAATGGCTATTACAGGTGCTGGTACCCATGATATGCCAACCTTTGCAGGTTGGTGGAAAGCCCTTGATTTGAAGCTGTCTAGAAAGCATGGAATGATTTCAACTGATGAAGCTTATAATAACGATGCTAATTATAGGTTGTGGGAACGTAAGAGAGTCTTGTGGATATTAAGCGATACGGGTATAAGACCTTATAATCAAGCAGATGAAGCAAGTTTAGATGGTTCTTACATTCCTGATTTGCTAATTCCTCATTTGCATCAATTCTTATCACGTTCTTCTTCAAAGATATTCCTGCCTCAAATGGAAGATATTTTTCAACAAGAAGATCAAATGAATTTACCTGGTACTAATACAGAATATCCAAACTGGAGATTCAAATGGCCAGAATATTTAGAGGATATATTGGATATTGATTTGGTTAAATTTAATGCCAAAATTATTAACCAAGAAAGAAAGAAAATATAAATATTGAGCCCTCTATTATAGAGGGCTTTTTATTATGTTTCGTTCGAATATTATTAAATATGTGCAACCTCCGCCAGACATAAGGATTATTAGTTAAATAGGTTGGTATGCTATCTGCGTAATTTATGTGAATTATGGATTTTAAGGTACTTTTATGCTTGGTAAATAGTTTGATGAATTATTTCTATCAAATTTGATATATCGACCATAATTATATATGGGTTTATAATGAGTGCTTGTGTTTTTTTGTTAGGAGTGGGCTATGACAAATAAAAATATTATAAAAATTCCTAAAGGTGTGTGGGCATTAGGTTTTGTTAGTTTGTTTATGGATGTTTCTTCTGAGTTGGTTCATAGCTTGTTACCGCTGTTTTTAGTTTCTGGATTGGGAGCTAGTATGATTTCTGTCGGTATAATAGAGGGGATAGCTGAGGCAACCGCTCTAATAACCAAAATTTTTTCAGGAACTATAAGTGATTATATTGGGAAAAGAAAATTAATAACGGTTATTGGTTATGGATTGTCTGCATTAACTAAACCTCTTTTCCCGCTTGCTAATAGCGTTTCCATGGTTTTAACAGCAAGGTTCTTAGATAGGGTGGGAAAAGGAGTTAGAGGCGCTCCTAGAGATGCTTTGATGGGTGATATATCACCAAAAGAGATACGTGGAGCGTGTTTTGGGTTGCGACAATCTTTAGACACGGTTGGTGCTTTTTCTGGCCCGTTATTAGCTATAATTTTTATGATAATCTTTTCAAATAATTTACGTTTAGTTATGTGGGTTGCTGTTATTCCTGCGGTTTTATCATTGGTTCTCCTAGTTCTTGGAGTTGAAGAACCTAAAAAAGAAACCGTAAAGAAGGCTCATAATCCAATAAAGTTCTCAGATATTAAGAATATTGGAAAGCCATATTGGGTGATTGTTGCAATATCAGCAGTTATAACACTTGCTAGGTTTAGTGAGGCATTTCTTGTGTTAAAGGCAAAAGATGTTGGGCTATCTATGGCATATATACCAGCTATTATGGTTTTGATGAATATTGTTTATGCTTTATCATCATACCCAGCAGGAGTGTTATCAGATAAGTTTGAGCGTAAGATACTACTTCAAATAGCCATGTTGTTGTTGATAATAGCAGATGTGATTCTCGCATATTCTTCAAATATATTTTATCTGTCTGTAGGAATAGTTTTCTGGGGGTTGCATATGGGCTTTTCTCAAGGAGTTTTAACATCAATGATAACTGATACCTCATCAGATAATATTCGTGGCACTGCTTATGGAGTGTTTAATCTTGTGTGCGGTGTTGCAATGTTATTTGCTAGTGGAATAGCAGGTGTGTTATGGGAGGTTTATGGATCTTCTGCAACGTTCTCCTGTGGAGCTTTGTTTGCTCTATTGTCTTTTTTATCGCTTTTATTTGTTAATCAAAAACATTGGTTTGAAAAACATTAATATAACTAATTTGAAGTATGATAGCTTGTAAACCTAATTAGCTGGAGAATGTGGTGTCAGTAACAATAATGCCACTTCTAGTATGATGGTATAAGTTTATCTGGAAATATGTAAGATTTATACGCATGGTATAAATGCGATAATCAATAAGCCCCATCTATGATATAAGATGGGGCTTATTGATTGATAGTGCTTACTTGTCTTAATATTAAGTTAGTTCTCACCATATAATTTGTTTAGTGTTACATAGTCGATTTTACCTGTGCCTAGCATAGGAATCTCATCAACAATTATAATCTCTTTAGGTATAGAAATTTCTGCTATTTTGTTTTCTTTGAAATAGGCAACAATTTCTTCTCTATTTGCCTTTGTGCATGCTGTTACTAAAACAACGCGTTCTCCCTTAGTATCATCATTTTTAGCAACTATAGCACTTATATGATCAGGGTAGATTTTGTTAACAGCTTCTTCAACAGCACTAAGAGAAACCATCTCGCCACCTATTTTTGCAAATCTTTTGGCGCGTCCTTTAATGGTTATATAGTCATCCTCATCAATAGAAACGATATCTCCTGTGTCATACCAACCATCTTTAAGAGGCTCAATTACACCTGGGTTATGGGCAAACATGTACCCAACCATAATGTTTTCACCTTTAACCAATAACTTTCCGCCAACTTCTATTCCTGGAACATTTTCTAATTTATATTCAATTCCAGGTAGAGGGCGACCTACGGTTCCTGTTTGTGAACGCATTGGTGTGTTGATTGATATAATTGGAGAAGTTTCGGTTGCCCCATATCCCTCAAGTATTCTAATACCAAATTTATTCATCCATAATGTTCTGGTGCTGTCTTTTAGTTTTTCGGCACCTGCAACAATATACCTTGCTGCATAGAAATCATATGGGCTCGCAAACTTAGCATATCCAGATAAGAATGTATCTGTACCAAATACAATGGTTGCGTTCGTGTCATATACCATTTCAGGTATAATACGATAGTGAAGCGGAGTAGGGTATAAGAATGTCTTTGCTCCGTTTAGAATTGGTAGCATTAAGCCAGCAGTTAAACCAAATGAATGGAATAAAGGTAAGGCGTTAAACACTGTGTCAGATGGCCCAAAATCTATAACGGCAGCTGCTTGACATCTATTTGCCTGAATGTTCTTATGAGAAAGTACAACAGCTTTTGGAGTTCCTTCTGAGCCAGATGTAAACAACACAACAGCAGGATCTTCAAAGCTACGTTCTTTGTTTAATAGGTTGTAAGATATTCTTGGTGCAAGACTTCTTGCTAATCCTAGTAATTTAGATGATATAGATAACTCTGCTTTTACGTCTTCTAGATATACAAGCTCAATGCCTTCATCTTCAATATGAGTGATTAACTCTGAGAGATTTGCTTTTTCTATAAAATCTCTAGAGGTTATAACATGTTTTAGTACAGATGTTTTGCATGAAGATATTACACTAGAAATACCTGATGTGAAGTTAATCATGGCAGGTGTTATTCCAAATGCCTGCATAGCAAAGAAAGTAACAGCAGAAGCATTGACATTGGGTAGCATTAAGCCAACATATTTGTCACCCTCAGTGATTTTCTTTATTGCTCCACCTAATACAAAGCATGCTGTTATTAATTTTTTATATGTAAGTGGGCGACGATTTGTGTCTTCTAGTACATTGCGTTTTATAGAGTGTATATGAGCACTATCTAAAAGGGAGTTAAATAATGTTCTTTTGTAACGACTACTCTCGAATGCCATTTTTGTCATTACATCATATAACATTAAGCTGGCAATCTGACGTCTATCACGACCGATTACAACATTTGGGACCTTAAAGCAATGAGGCTCCAAAATTGTTAGAGTGATTTTAGGGAATGGAACTCTTCTAACTTTACCTTTAAGGTGTGAAAAATAAGAATATTGAGCACCTTCAATTCTTATAGGCAAAATTTTGGTGTCAGATTTATCTGCAACTAAACCAGGTCCTTCATATATTTTCATTAAAGAGCCAGTTGTTGTGATACGTCCTTCAGGGAAGATAACTGCAGATTTACCTTTTCTAACCTCTTCAATAAGCCCTTTTAGTGAGAATGGATTAGTTGGGTCAAGTGAATAAGTTTCAGATAAATGCAGGAATGGTCTTACCCACCAGCTTTGTGCAACATTGGTGTTAATTGCAAACATAAAGTCACGAGGAATAAACGCAACTAGCAAAATTGCATCTAAGAAAGATGTGTGGTTAGCAACAATAATATATCTTTCATTGTTTGATTTAAGAATATCCAAATTCTCAACTTTTACTTTAAAACAAAGACTTAATATTGCTCTTGCAAAAGATATAAGAAGTTCTTTAGGAAGAATCCCACAAATGTATATTGATACAGCTAGTGAAAAAATACCGAGCGCTAGGAATATGAATTCTACGCTTAAACCCAGCCAAAGCATAACACTACAATAAATAGCTGATAATACCATGAAGAGAGCATTGATTATGTTGTTTGCCGCAATGGTTTGAGAACGTGTCTTTGGTTTTGATTTAGCCTGTAAGATAACATATAGAGGTACAATATATATACCACATGCAAAAGCTATGATAAAGCAATCAAGTAATACTCTCCAGCCATTGAAATATGAAGTTAGCTCTGAAATACCAATATATTCCATATGATATGGAATCATTTTTGATGCAAAGTAAAAATCTATTGTGAAAACACCCATAACAACAGCAGCTATAGGCACATATGTAGCATCGATAAATCCTTTTACTAATTTGTTACATACAATTGAGCCTAAGCCAACACCAATCGAAAATAAGCTTAAAAATAGGGTTACGATTTCTTCGTTTCCACCAATTGTGCCTTTAACGTATGAGGGTAATTGAGATAGGAAGGTTGCTCCAATAAACCAAGCCCATGAAATTCCCATAATAGATAAAAACAAAGTACGTTTTTTTGATGCTGATCTAACAATTCGTGTTGTTTCTTTAATAAAATCATATCTAAGCTTAAGGCGGTCGTTGCTACTAGGTATTTCTGGCACATATTTACTTGCAAGATAACCAAGAGAAGCAATGATTATGATTGTTGCTGATACAATGAATTTACCGTTTTCTGTTGTAGAAAGGACGCCACCTGCAATTGTTCCTAACAATATAGATATAAAAGTTGCAGCACTAATTACTGAGTTACCACCCATGAGTTCTTTTTCGTCAAGTAATTCAGGTAAAATACCGTATTTAACAGGCCCGAAGAATGCAGATTGAGTCCCCATAAGAAATAATACAGCCATCAACATGTTAATACTGCTTGTAATAAAACCAATACAAGCAAGTGACATGATTATAACTTCTGCTAGTTTAATAATTCTAACCAATTTTGTTTTTGGCAATTTATCTGCAATAACACCAGCCGTGGCTGAGAATAAAAAGAATGGAAGAATAAATAATCCACTAGCTATAGTTACCATCATTTCTGGTCGTAAAGAGCTATTAACTATTGAAGAATAGGTTATCATAATAATAAGGGCATTTTTAAAGAAATTATCATTAAAAGCGCCTAAAAATTGCACGAAAAATAAAGGGCTAAAACGCTTTGTTGTCAATAATCTTAGTATAGATACTTGTTCTTTTTCTTCCATATTCATGTGTCCAATAAATATTTTTGTTATAATCACAATCAAAGGAGTATATTATATAAAAAATCTTATTTGAAGATATAAGTTTAGCCTGTGAATTTTTATGGGGAATTGTTATGTTAATATATAATCAAACATCTGACTTTACTTGTGGTCCATCAGCTTTAATGATGGTTATGGCGATAGTAAATAGTAATTACAAAGCAAATAAATTAGACGAATATCTTATATGGAAAGAGGCTAATACTGTGCATATGGCAGACGATGGTAGTAAGGCTGGCTCGTCTCCTCAGGGGCTTATGCTTAGTGCGTCAAAAAGGGGGTATAAAACAAAGTTAGTGCTTTATCGTCATGATGAAATGTTTTCTGCTTGGACTAATAATGAGGCTCAGCGAGAGATTATGAAGATGATTATGGAGCATGATTTGTTGCACGCACATAAAACTGATGAAGTTGAAATGCGAGATGATGCAACGCCAATAACTATAGATGAGGTTAAAAACTACATTGACTCTGGTTATGTGCCAATTGTTTTAACTTATGAAGGTGAGGCTGCTCACTGGGTGTGTGTGCAGGAGTATGATGAAAATAATTTTTATGTCCTAAACCCGTGGTTTGAAAAAGATTTTAAGCATGATGATAAAGGTAGGGATATTTATAGCAATGATGAAATGCTGTTTCATATGGGTATAAATGATAAAAAACCACAAGCCTTGTTATTATGTTCATAAAAGATATTTATAAAAAATCTTAATTGGTTTATTATTTCTGCATTAAACAAAATATCTTAAGGAGGGTATAATGCCTTTTGTAAAAGTTGTTGCAAATAAGCAAATGGATGCTGATAAAGTTAAGGAATTATCAGAGGGTATTTCTAAGGAAGTGGCTAAAGTTTTAGGTAAGCCTGAGAGCTATGTTATGGCTGTGGTTGAGGTTAACCCATCTTTAATATTAGCAGGTAGTTCTAATCCTTGCGCCTATGTTGAGCTAAAAAGTATAGGTCTTCCAGAGGGTAATACTAGCGTTTTTTCAGATGCTATTTGTTCATATTTATCAGCAAATGCAGGTGTAGATGCTAATCGCATTTATATTGAGTTTGCTAATGCTAAAGGGAATATGTGGGGCTGGAACGGCTCAACATTTTAAATATTAAGAAACATAAGGGATAATAAAAATGTTGAATAAAAAGGTTTTAGATGTGTTGAACTCTCAAATCAATTTTGAGTTTTTTTCATCAAATATATATTTACAAATGAGTTCTTGGTGTGACTATAACGGTTATCCAGGATGCTCAGCATTCTTCCGTCGTCAAGCACAAGAAGAGTTGGTGCATATGAATAAGTTTTTTGATTATATTGCAGAAAAAGATGAGTGCCCTTTAGTTGGCGCAATTGATGCTCCAGCTACTGAATATAAATCATTGTTAGAAGTATTTGAAAAATCTTTAGAACATGAAAAAGAAGTAACTTCACGCATCAATAATATTGCGGCTGTTTCATTTGAAGATAAAGACTTCTCAACTTTTAATTTTGTTCAATTCTTTATTACAGAGCAAATTGAAGAAGAGGCTAACTTCCGTAAAATTTTAGATAAATTTAGGTTAGCTGGAGAAGATAAGCGTGGTCTTTTCTTCCTTGATAGGGAAGTAGAACAATTTAATACTCAATTATTAAGTACTGCTGGAACTGCTACAGCTTAATTCTTAGGTGTTTTGAATATTTTGTAATAAAGGCGGTTGATTTTTTCATCCGCCTTTATAATTGGTTAGGTTTTTAATGGTTTATACAAATTATAGAGTGTCTGTAGAGTTAATTTTGCTGAGTAATGGCAAGGTTTTTATAGCTAAGCGCTCAGATAATAGTGACACGGGGCTGGTGTGTGGTCAGTGCCTGCAGGTAAGGTTAAATACACAGAAACACCACTTGAGGCGGTAGTTAGATAAGCAAAAGAAAAAATAATATAGATGTAGCGGTTGTAAAAGAGCTTATGTGCAGCGCAGCAACTATATTAAGGTTAAAGGAGATGATGCTTATCGCCTGTTTTTTTTACATATTTGATTAAAGCTAAAAATGAATCCGATGTTACTAAAATAAAAAATTTCTAATGAACATTCACAATTTATGTGGGTTGGGGCTGGTGATGTCATTAAAGCTGAATATAATTCAATGTATGAAAATCTTAAATGTGTAATTAAGAATCTGTTTGAAAATAAATAGAAAACCATGATTCTTTTGATTTTAAAATATTAATCTGGTTACTTAAATATAACAAAAAATAACAAAAAATGCTTACCCTTTGTTAATAAACACTTGCTATCCTAATCTATATAGATGTATTAGGTTTGTTTATGAAAAGTAGAAAAGTCCTTACATATTGTTTGCTCATCGGGTTCCTTAGCGGTTGTGCTATGATGGAAGATAGACCTGTGCGCTCTAATCAACAAGAATTCGGCGCCGTTATTGGTGGTGTTGGTGGTGCAATAATTGGTAGTCAGATGGGTGGCACAATGGGTGCTGTTATGTCAGCTCTTGGTGGCTTTGTTGGTGCTAAAGCAGGGTCTAACTGGGGCGAAAGAGCTAGGATGAATCAAAATACTGGCGAACCTATTGCGCTTCAAGAAGCAGAAAAGAAGCAATTTTTTGCTGATAGAAAAGAATTAGATCCATCATATCGCTATGGTAATAGTGCCGTTGTAGTTAGAGATAACGGTGATTATGATAATTATTACTATCGCTCTGATTTATGGTGATTTATCTGTTATGAGTGCTACTTATGTAGCAGATATAATTTATTCATTCTAATCATAGAAATTTTCTTGCATTTATTCTTAATGCCATCTAATCTTATATAAAATTGATTTTGTCTAGAAGTGTGATTCGGAGTTTCTAAATGTCAGATAAACAGGTTAAACCTGAACAGGAAGAGTTTTACGATATTTTGCAAAATGCTGATGGTGAATTGCTTTTTGCCATTAGAGCAAGGAGTGGCGCTCCTGAGGATCCAAGAATAGTTTATGATGGAAATGAACATGCATTGTTCTATCGCAATAAAGGTTTTTCTATCACTTTAGATTTTATTCATCCAGAAGCAAGGGGGCCATTGGCTAAAGTATCAACAGTTTTGATGGTTGAATTTGAAAAAGATGAGGTTATCAGAGAATATGATGTTCCTGTAAGATTGGTTAAAAAACTGCCTATTTCTGATGAACATCTCCCTACTTTATAGTAAAAAGTATATATTTTTACAAAAAGCTCTCATAATTGAGAGCTTTTTTTGTAAAAAATATTCGTGGTTAAGGTTGTAAATTTAAGTATAATGACTAGAATAAATTATATTTTTTTATATTGGTGATTTATGGAAAACTATTTAATTAATTATCTACCTATATTGATGCTTTTAATCATTGCGTTTGCTATGGCTGTTATGGGGTTGGGGCTTTCATATGTGTTTTCATCTAAGATAGCTAAGATTAGAGGTAATGATGATGAAAAGACATCTTCGTATGAATGTGGCTTTGACGCTATGAGTGATAATGAGATACGTTTTAATGTACGTTATTATTTAGTGGCTATCTTGTTTATAATTTTTGATATCGAAATTGCATTTTTATTCCCTTGGGCAGTTTCCTTAGGCGAAATTGGTTTGTTTGGTTTCTGGTCTATGGCGGTGTTCTTAGGTGTTCTAACCGCAGGATTTGTGTATGAATGGAAGAAGGGAGCGTTAGATTGGGAGTAATTGATAATATGCCATCACAAGATAAATATCTTGATTATCTTGGGCATAATCTAACCGAAAAAGGTTTCGTAATCACTTCTGCAGATGCATTGGTTAACTGGGCTAGAACAGGCTCAATGTGGCCTCTCACATTTGGTTTGGCTTGTTGCGCAATTGAGATGATTCATACAGGCTGTGCTAGGTATGACTTAGATAAGTTTGGGGTTGTGTTTAGACCAAGCCCACGCCAAGCAGATGTTATGATTGTAGCTGGTACTTTAACTAACAAAATGGCTCCTGTAATTCGCAAATTATATGATCAAATGCCTGAACCTAAGTGGGTAATATCTATGGGATCTTGCGCTAATGGTGGTGGGTATTATCATTATTCATATTCAGTTGTAAGAGGGTGCGATAGAATTATTCCTGTTGATATTTATGTTCCTGGTTGTCCTCCGACAGCTGAGGCTCTTTTGTATGGAATTATGCAGTTACAAAAAAAGATTAATCGCAAAGAAACAATTATAAAGCGCTAGGTGGGTGTCGTGTCTGAGCAGAAAAAGTCTAAAATAGATAGCGAGTTAAAAGATTTAGGTGAAGTTATAGAGTTGTCTTTGCATTCACACATTCTAAAATCTGTCGTGAATAATCAAGAGTTAACACTTGAGATAAAGCCAGATTCATTGATAAATGTTATGCGTGTTTTGGTTGAAGATGCTAATTGCCAATTTACGCAGCTTTTAGATATTTGCACGGTAGATTATTTGGGTCGTGATAAAAGGTTCGATGTTGTTTATCATCTTTTAAGTATTAATCTTAATCAAAGAATTAGAGTTAAACTACGTATTGACGAGGGTGAATATGTTAAATCTCTGACATCATTGTTTGCTTCAGCGGGTTGGTATGAACGAGAATGTTGGGATATGTATGGGGTTTTGTTTGTTGGTAACCCAGATATGCGTCGTATTTTAACAGACTATAACTTTGAAGGCCATCCTGGGCGTAAAGATTTTCCTTTAAGCGGGTATTTTGAAGTTAGATACGATGAATATGAGAAAAGGGTGATTAAAGAGCCTGTTAAACTAACTCAGCAATATCGCTCATTTGATTATGAAAGCCCATGGGCAGGGGATATATCTCAAGAAAGTTATTTGGCAGGCGTGGCAAAATCAAATGAGATTGATGATGCTAATTTAGAGGGTGAGGTATCTAAAGATGAGTAATGATAATTTATACACCCTTAACTTTGGACCTCAGCACCCATCAACACATGGTGTTCTACGTTTAATGCTAGATTTAGAAGGCGAGGTAGTTCAAAGAGCAGATCCTCATGTTGGTTTTTTGCACCGCGGAACAGAAAAGTTAATCGAGAATAAAACCTATATTCAAGCTTTGCCTTATTTTGATAGGCTTGACTATACTGCACCATTAAATCAAGAGCACACATATGTTTTAGCGATTGAAAAGCTTCTCGGTATAGAGGCTCCAAAGCGAGCTAAATATATTAGAGTGTTATATGCTGAGATTACTCGCATTATGAACCACATTTTAAATGTAACTTCTATGGCATTAGACTTAGGTGGTATGACACCAATTTTGTGGGGTTTTGAGCAACGTGAAAAATTGCTTGGTTTTTATGAAAGAGCCTCGGGTGCTAGAATGCACGCTAATTATTTCCGACCAGGTGGGGTAAAAGCTGATTTGCCAGAAGAATTATTACAAGATATTTATGATTGGGCAGATAAAGAATTTCCTAAAATTCTAGCTGATATTGAAACTTTGTTGAATGATAACCGTATTTTTAAGCAAAGAACGGTTGATATTGGTGTGTTTGATAAAGAAGAAGCTATCGATTGGGGTTTTAGTGGGCCTAATTTGAGAGCAAGCGGTGTTGCGTGGGATTTGCGTAAAACTCAGCCTTATGATGCTTATGCTGATATGGAGTTTGATATTCC
>QKFK01000126.1 GCA_003252195.1 Rhodospirillales bacterium | reverse complement strand
ATCTGCATTAATAGCAGTTACATATAAAGGGTCGCCACCACCTATACCAAGCCCGCGCCTTTGCCCAACAGTATAATTAACAACACCGTTATGCTCGCCTAAAACCTGCCCATTAACATGAACAATATCACCTTTAACATCGGTCTTTGCCCCCATTGAAGACAGAGCAGTTACATAATCACCGCTTGGCACAAAGCAGATATCTTGACTATCTGGCTTTGAGGCCACAGGCAATCCAGTATCATGGGCGATTTTTCTAATCTCATCTTTTGAATACGAGCTTAAAGGAAAGCGAGCTGTAGAGATTTGTTCTTTAGTTAGCGATTGCAAAAAATAACTTTGGTCTTTAGCTATATCGGCGCCTTTATGAAGTTCAAAGCCATGCATGCCTTGCTTAATCTCAGCATAATGCCCTGTTATAACAATCTCAGCCCCAAGCTTTTTAATCTCATCAAACAAGAAACCAAATTTAATAAAGTGATTACAACGAATACATGGGCTCGGTGTCTTACCCTCCATATATTCTGATACAAAGTCGCCTATAATTTCTTTTTTAAAAGCCTCACTCGCATCTACCGTAACATGCTTAATACCAATAAAATCTGCTACTTTTTTAGCATCAATCACAGCAATTTCAGATGTTTTATCACAATTACACCCACGCAAAGCCATGGTAACGCCAAATACATCATAGCCACTTTCTTTTAATAGATAAGCAGCAACAGAGCTATCCACACCGCCAGACATTGCAACCGCAATCTTGCCTTTAAAATCTTTAGGTAATAATAAATCTATCATTTGCTCTTCTTAGCTGTTTTGGCGGTTGTTTTAGAAGATGTCGCTTTTTTAGGCTTAGCTCCCAATAATTCTTTTTTTAGCTCATCAATTTCTTTACGCAAATCACCAATTTCTTTTTCAATTGGGTCAAACATCGTCACGCCATAAGGGTTAAACTCACTAATATCATTATTCTTACGGCATGTACCCGCTTGATGAGCGGGCACTCCCACCATAGTTGCACCATCAGGCACTTCTTTTAGCACCACTGCGTTTGAGCCAATGCGCGCATTATCCCCCACATAAATTGGGCCTAAAACTTGAGCCCCTGCTCCCACAATCACATTATTACCAATCGTTGGGTGGCGCTTACCCTTATTTAGGGTTTTACCATCATCTAACGTCACCTTAGTACCCCCCAAGGTAACATCATGATAAATAGTAACATCATCACCAATTTCAGCAGTTTCACCAATAATCACCCCCGTACCATGGTCGATAAACAAGCGTTCTCCAAGCTTTGCCCCTGGGTGAATTTCAATACCTGTAAAAACCTTGGCAATGTGAGATAAAAACCTCGCTAAAACCTTAAAATTATAACGATAAAGACGTGAACTAATACGATGCATCCAGATTGCATGAAGCCCAGGATAACACAAAACTATCTCGAGTCGGTTCTTTGCCGCTGGGTCTTTTTCCATAATTGTATTAATATCTTGAATTATTTTTTTGCACATAAAATCGCTCTCAATCCCTTGGTTTACTTGGTAAATCACAATGATTTTACTATCTTTTTATCAATTTAATAGCATTTTTCTATAAAAATATGCTATAAAGTTGCGTTTTCTTAATAATTTTCCATTTATTATATGGGTGATTTTGTAAATAACTCAACAAAGAGATAGTATGACAGAAGTATTTTTCAATGGATCCGAAGGCCGTCTTGAAGGTCGTTATCACCACAGTGAAAAGAAGGGAGCTCCAGCAGCTCTTATTCTCCACCCTCACCCGCAATATGGCGGAACCATGAATAATAAGGTTACTTATACCTTGTTCCACACATTTGCAAAGCTTGGCTTTTCGGTTTTACGCTTCAATTTTAGAAGTGTTGGTCGTTCTCAAGGTCAGTTTGAAGGTGGCCCTGGTGAATTAAGTGATGCAGCAACAGCTCTTGACTGGTTACAACAACAAAATGAAGATGCCAAAAACTTCTGGATTGGCGGATATTCATTTGGTGCGTGGATTGGCATGCAATTGCTTATGCGCAGACCAGAGATTAAAGGCTTTATCTCAGTTGCTCCACCTGCAGGCGAAAAAGATTTTTCATTTTTAGCTCCTTGTCCATCTTCTGGAATTATTATCCAAGGTGGCAGAGATGATATTGTTAACCCATCAGCTAGTGCGACCCTTGCCAAACGCTTAAACGGTCAACGCAATATCAAAGTTGAATATGGTTTGGTGCCAGATGCTGACCACGCTTTTAGCAACAGCCTTGCTGATTTGCACCGCGTAGCTGGTGAGTATATAATCCGCAAAGCCAGAATCAAAAGCTTGTAAAAAACAGCGTTTATTATAGTTATAGCTTAATCATTTGATACTTTATCAAATGAGCATATTGTGTTATATATTTTGCAAATAAAATATAGCAACTAGGAATGTTAATTATGGAAATCAAAGAAGCTTTTATTGAAGATATTGACGCTATTTGCGAACTACACCATAAGCTAGCTTTATATCATGAAGAACAAATGGTTGGTGTATTTAAACCATATAGCTTTAATGACCATAAAGAATTCTTAAAAGAAATCTTCAAAGATGAGAAAGTTCACTTCTACCTAGCAAGCATAGAAAATGAGTATGCAGGCTATATGATGATGGAGATAAGAAACCGCCCCCCATTTATGAATGAAACAAAAATGGGTTATATTAATAATATTTTTGTTGATGATAAATACCGTGGCAAAGGCATATGCAGTGCCTTAATCGAGCATGCAACCAATATCTTCAAAAAAGATAACATCCATGAAATTCACCTAAACGTATATGACTTTAATAAAGAAGCAAACGATAGATATGAACATCTAGGCTTTAATAGCTACTGCCACCTAATGTCTAAAAAGATTTAGAAAAACAAAATGCTATAATTATTTATGGATTGAGGCATATTTTGCCTTTATCGCCTCTATTTCTTTCGAATAATCTTTTTTAGGGCAATCTTTTCCATCAAAGCTTTTTTCTAAAGAATATCTTTTTCCTGTGGCTAAAAAATTGTCTTGTCCTGTATTTCCATTAATTAATGAACTAGAGGCTACTTCTGATGGCATAATATCATCTAATGACACATTCCCTGTTTTACTGTCTATAGCCATAGAATCTTGCTCTTTACCAAGTTCATCATTTTGTACAGTAATAGATTTATTGTTCTTTAAGCGGATACGAAGCTCTGAACACAAACGCTCATTATCCAACCCACCGTAAAGACTAGCATCAATATTTTTATCACCTAAATTATCTGCTATAACTTTATCTAGCGAAGCAATATCTGTCCCAGATGATATATGAGATAGCAATGCTGTTTTAGTATCTTTATTGTAAAAAGAAGCTAAAACGCATGGTCCAGCACCATATGAGGCTAAAATATTTTTCTCGCTATCTGGAGTAGTTACGCCATAACAGCCCATAGGAACATCTTGGCAATTAGCAGGAGATAATTTTTGCATAAAGAAACCTCATAACATAATTTCAATGCATTATACTACTTTTATGAGTTTATGTATACATAATATAACAAATGCTTCCAGCTTAAACTAAAACTAAAGCTGTAACGCAAATCCATAGAATTGAATTAATTCAATTGCTAAATCTTACGGAGAATGCACGCAGTAACAGGAGTATAATAAATTTGTGACATGAGTTTACTTGAGTGTAAATGACACGAACAAAAACAAATACTCAGCCTCATAAAATTTGGAGAGATGATTTAGTAGCAGGAGTTAAGTCGATTTTCGAGCAAAGTGTAGCTAATCTACATGACGCATAAAATCAATCCCTCATCAAAACGAAAATCCAGAGAATTAGATTAATACTAGGCGGTAAAAAGTTTTTCGAATGAGTTTACATAAAAGTAAATGACTTGAAGAAAAACTTTTTAGCAACGCCGTAGTAATCAATTATATGAATTTGCGGACTGCTCCGTGGGAGGCGTTAGAAACATTGCTTGCATATAATTTCAACGCCTTTGAAACCTGTCTATCTCTATTCTTTGGCTTCCATTCTTTTATGTTTTTACGGCGAGTTTCTAGCTCTGTTTCGCTTACTTTTAAGTTTATGGAACGCTTTATAATATCAATTTCGATTACATCGCCATTTTCAATTAAGCCAATATTACCGCCTTCAGCTGCTTCGGGTGAGATATGCCCGATTGATAGGCCTGAGGTACCACCTGAGAAACGCCCATCTGTGATTAGGGCACATTCTTTACCCAAGCCGATTGATTTGATATAGCTAGTTGGGTAAAGCATTTCTTGCATTCCTGGGCCACCTTTTGGTCCTTCATAGAGGATAACGACCACATCACCTGCTTTAATCTCTTTACCAAGGATTTTTTCAACCGCTTCTTCTTGACTTTCGCAAACCACGGCTTTGCCATTAAACTTATAAATTGATGGGTCAACCCCTGCGGTTTTAACAATACAGCCTTCTTCTGCTAAATTGCCGAATAGCACAGCTAGTCCGCCATCTTTATTATAAGCATGAGCAATATCACGAATACAGCCATGCTCTTTATCCATATCAAGCTTTTCATATTTTGAATTTTGTGAATAAGCTTTGATGCTCGGCTTGCCAAGTGGGGCTGCCTTATAATAATCATGATATAAGTCTGAACGCATAACATCATAAGCATCTATAGCCACACCGATTGACTTTGCATAAACGGTTGGCACATCACGGTTAATTAAGCCCGCTCTATCAAGCTCACCTAAAATTGCCATAATTCCACCTGCGCGATGCACATCTTCCATATGATAGAAAGATGATGGAGCAACTTTGCAAATATGCGGAACTTTACGAGATAAAGCATCAATGTCTTTTAATGTAAAGCCGATTTCACCCTCATGAGCAATCGCTAAAATATGTAGCACAGTGTTAGTTGAACCACCCATGGCAATGTCTAGTGACATAGCGTTTTTAAATGTTTCAAAATTTGCAACTGAACGAGGCAGAACAGATGTATCATCTTGTTCATAATAGCGTTTTGTAATATCCATCAAAGCTTCTACGCCACGCTTTAACAAATCGCCACGCAAAGCATGAGTTGCAACCAATGAACCATTACCTGGGAGGGCTAAGCCCAAGGCTTCTGCCAAGCAATTCATAGAATTAGCAGTAAACATGCCAGAGCATGAACCACAAGTTGGGCATGAGTGTTTTTCATATTCTGCAACATCAGCGTCAGACACATCGGCATTGCCCGCTGCTATCATGGCATCAATCAAATCTAAGGCTTTATCTTGCCCACCAATCTTGGCACGTCCAGCTTCCATTGGCCCACCAGAGACAAACACCGCAGGAATATTAAGACGCATTGCCGCCATCATCATACCTGGGGTGATTTTATCGCAGTTAGAAATGCAAATCATAGCATCGGCACGATGGGCATTAACCATATATTCTACAGAATCTGCAATTACCTCACGAGAAGGCAAACTATAAAGCATGCCATCATGCCCCATGGCGATACCGTCATCAATCGCAATTGTATTAAATTCTTTAGGAATACCGCCAGCTTGTAGGATATATTCACGAGCCTTTGCTCCCACTTCTTGCAAGTGAGTGTGCCCTGGGACAAACTGCGTAAATGAATTTACCACCGCAATAATCGGCTTATGTTCATCATATTCACCAGTTGCACGCCATAGGCTTCTAGCCCCTGCCATTTCTCTTTTTTTGAAGATTGCTGAGCGATATTCCACCATTTAACTAAACCTCTTCTAATGCTTTTAAGATTGCCTCACCCATTTCAGATGTGCTTACTTTTTTCATGCCATCTTGCATAATATCTGCAGTTCTATAACCTTGAGATAGAACCTTTTTAACAGCATTTTCTAGCTTGTCAGCCTCAACTCCCATATCAAGTGAGTATTTGAGCATCATAGAAAGTGATAATATCATTGCAAGTGGGTTGGCAATGCCTTTGCCTGCAATATCAGGTGCTGAACCATGAACAGGTTCATACAAAGCCATGCGTTTACCATCAACTTCTGCTCCTAATGATGCAGATGGAAGCATACCAAGAGATCCTGTAAGCATTGATGCACAGTCAGATAAAATATCACCAAACATATTTTCTGTAATCATCACATCAAATTGCTTAGGGTTACGCACTAATTGCATAGCCGCATTATCAACATAAAGGTGAGACAGCTCAACTTCAGGGAAGTCTTTAGCCACTTTAACCACCTCTTCTCTCCACATAATCATAGATTGAAGCACATTAGCCTTATCTACAGAGCAGAGTTTTTTACCCCTCTTCATAGCTAGCTCAAAGCCCAAACGAGCAATACGTTCAATTTCTGGAGTAGTGTATTCAAGCGTGTTATAACCACGGCGAGTACCATCTGGCAATGTATCAATACCTGCAGGTTTACCAAAATAAAGACCGCCTGTTAACTCACGCAAAATAAGAATATCAAGCCCAGCTACTACTTCTTTTTTCAAAGTTGAAGCTTCGGCTAATTCATCAAACACGATTGCAGGGCGAAGGTTAGCAAACAAACCCATCTCTTTACGAATGCCTAAAAGACCAGCTTCTGGGCGAATATCAAAGGCAACTTTGTCCCACTTTGGGCCACCAATACAAGCAAGCAAAACTGCATCTGCGGCTTTGGCTTTTTTTAAGGTTTCTTCTGGCAAAGGATTATTATGTTCATCAATCGCGGCACCACCAATTAGGGCTTCATCAGTTACGATTTGAGTGCTAGAATTTTTATTAAGCCATGCGATAATCTTTTTGGCTTCAGCCATT
>QKFK01000039.1 GCA_003252195.1 Rhodospirillales bacterium | reverse complement strand
AAAAAAGATGTTCCGATTCTAAAATATATCATTTTGATACTGAGAGCTAAAAATCACATATTAACGAGCATATATAGTAGATATCCACCGCCTTATGACAAGTTTTAGTGTTATTTCCTTTTTTCATAGACTTGGTGCCTCAAAAATGTTTTATTTCCCATATAATAATTCAATATAAGGGGATAATCTAATGACCGAAATCAGTTTTATAGATGAACTAATTAAAAAGGCCTCCTTGCAAGACAAAACAATTGTTTTGCCAGAAGGTTCTGATGCCAGAGTTTTTGATGCTGCTAACAGCATTACCGAGAAAAAGATTGCAAAAATTATTCTTCTTGGCAACGAAGCAAAAATTAAAGCTTATTTTGACGAGAAAAAATACAGCACATTAAACGAAATTCAAGTAATCGACCCTGAGACCTCCCCCTTATTAGCAAAATACTCAGGGTTATTTTATGAGCTTCGCAAAGATAAAGGCGTAACCGAAGAACAAGCAACTGCAACATGTAAGCAAACAACTTATTTTGCAACTATGATGGTTAAAGCTGGCGATGCTGATGGTTTGGTATCAGGAGCTATTCACTCAACAGCTGATACTGTTCGCCCTGCATTACAAATCGTTAAATCTGCTAAAAAAGGTTATAACGTATCTAGTTTCTTTATCATGGTTTGTGGTGGCACACCTTACATCTTCTCAGATTGTGGTTTGGTAGAAGACCCAAGCGCAGAAGAGCTCGCTAACATTGCTATGCAAAGCGCATTATCAGCTATTAGCATGGGCATTCCTCCTAAAGTTGCTATGCTTTCATACTCAACTAACGGTTCTGCAAAAAGCCACTTAGTAAGCAAAGTTCAAGAAGCTACTGCAATTGCTAAAAAGAAAGCAGCTGAAGAATTTGCTGAATTTAACATTGAAGTTGATGGCGAAATGCAATTAGACGCAGCGATTGTTCCAGAAGTTGCAAGTGCAAAATTCCCAGGAAGCACTGTTGCTGGACAAGCTAGAGTTTTAATCTTCCCTGACTTAAACGCAGGTAACATTGGTTATAAATTAGTTCAAAGACTTGGTGGCGCAGAAGCTTATGGCCCTGTTCTTCAAGGCTTAAACGCTCCTGTTAATGACTTGTCACGTGGCTGTGTTGCTGATGATATCGTTGGCGTAACTGCTATTACTGTTCTACAGGCTGCTTCAAAATAACAACCCAAAGGAATAATAAAAAATGAAAATTTTAGTTTTGAACTCAGGTTCATCTTCAATCAAATATAAGGTTTATAATGTTGAAGGTGGTGAATATACATCACTTGCTAAAGGTGTTGCAGAGCGTATTGGTATTGCGGGTTCTTTTATCAGCTATTCACCAGCTGGACAAGACACTGAGAAAAAAGAGCTCGACCTCCCTACTCATAAAGAAGCTATTGATGCTGTTATGCACTTCCTCACCAACCCTAAAAACGGTATCGTAAAATCAATTGATGAAATTACAGCTGTTGGTCACCGTGTTCTTCATGGTGGTATGGACTTTGCTGATTCAGCTCTTATCAATGATGATGTTATGGCAAAATTAAACGGCAACGTAGAATTAGGCCCTCTTCACATGCCAGCAAACATTATGGGTATTGAAGGTATTAAAACTTTGTTCCCTAACATGCCACAAGTTGCTACTTTTGACACAGCTTTCCATCAAACAATGCCTCCTAAGGCTTTTATGTATGGTTTGCCAAAAGAACAATTCACTAAACACCGCATCAGAAGCTATGGCTTCCACGGAACTTCACACTATTATGTAAGTCGCGAAGCTGCTAAAGCTCTTGGCAAAAAGCCAGAAGAAGTTAAAATCGTTTCTTGCCACATCGGTAACGGTGCATCTTTATGCGCTATCGACCAAGGTAAATGCGTTGACACTTCAATGGGCTTAACTCCTCTTGCTGGTCTTTTGATGGGCACAAGAACAGGTGATATGGATCCATTCACACCTCTTCACATCATGAACACTCAAGGCTTGTCAGCAGACGCTGTTAACAAGATGATGAACAAAGAAGGCGGTATGCTTGGTCTTTGCGGTCATAGCGATATGAGAGACGTTGAAGATAACTATCTCAAAGGCGTTAAAGATGATGTAGAAGCTTTAGACATCTACACCTACCGCATTAAAAAATACATCGGTTCATACATTGCTGCTATGAACGGTGTTGATGCAATCGTGTTTACTGCTGGTGTTGGCGAAAACAGCTCTCTTTTAAGAGAAAAAGTTTTATCTGATATGGACTTCTTCGGCATTACACTTGATAAAGATGCTAATGCTACAAGAGGCACAACGGTAATCAGCAAAGCCGATACTAAAGTTAAAGTATTGGTTATCCCAACAGATGAAGAGCTAGTTATAGCTCAAGATACAGTTCGCTTGGCTGTGTAATTATTAACCAAGCAAAAGGTTTAAGCTTATCGGGCTAATAAATGATTTAGTTTAAGATAAAAGCAAA
>QKFK01000156.1 GCA_003252195.1 Rhodospirillales bacterium | reverse complement strand
CCAAGTAATCACCCCAGCTTTTATGATAAGTGAACTAAGAAGAGCATTTGAAATAGGTTTCTTAATCTTCGTACCGTTTATTATTATCGATATGGTGATAGCCTCCGTCCTCATGAGTATGGGTATGATGATGCTCCCACCAACAATGCTAGCCATGCCATTTAAATTGATTTTCTTCGTGCTGATTGATGGCTGGTATTTGCTAACAGGGTCGCTTGTAAAAAGCTTCGCCACATAAAACTGGTTTTGGTGGAATCCTACATCGTTATACTGCGAATATTTTTTACTCATGTACAATTAGTACACTCCGTAAAAATATTCTGGCATGCCTTGTATTATTCTCACCCAAACCAGTTTTGGATTGCCTAATTCCAGCGTAGGCTAAACTTGCCTGTGCTACGCATTCCTAATATCTAACTTTTGAAAACTCACTTTGTATTGTGGCGCTTTTGTGCTAATATTTGGCAGTTTTAAGGATATCTAGGAGTTTGTTATGAAAAGAGATGATTATATAGAAGTGGCAAAACGCTTTTTGCAAGAAAAGCATGAAAATGCGATTGTTTCTTTCGTTGCTGGTTCAATGACTAGAGGTGAGTTTAGTCCTCACTCTGACATCGATATCGTGATATTTTATGATAAACAAAATCTGCCTAAGGCATATAGAGAAAACTTTAAATATCAAGGTTGGCTCATTGAGACTTTTTGTCAGCATGAAAGATCTTTAGATTTTTTCTCTGATTTAGAAAAAAAAGATGGGCAATGTGTGTTGATGAATATGATATCTAGCGGGAGTATGTTTCCTGAAAATAACGCCCGTGGTTTAGAGTTAAAACAAAGAGCAAATAATTATATAGCCGAAGGTCCAGAAGAATATAATAAAGCAGATTCAGATAGGATGCGTTATTTTATCACTGATGCTTTAGACGATTTAAGAGATGATAGAGAAAGAGGTGAGTATTTAGGAATTTTATCATCTTTGTACAATATGCTAGGGCAATATTATCTAAAATCTAACCATCAATGGGGTGGTAAAGGTAAGGCTTTATACAGAACTATGAAAAACTACGATGATGCACTAGCTAATGAATATAAAAACGCCTTTGATAAAGCCTTTATAGAAAATGATATGAAAGATGTTATCTGCTTGGCAGAAAAAATGTTAGAAGGACATGGCGGGCTGTGTTGGGTCGGTTATAAAGACTATGCCCCTGATAAAGTAAACTGATAAATGGTCGGAGTAAGAGGATTTGAACCTCCGACCCCTGCGTCCCGAACACAGTGCTCTACCAGACTGAGCTATACTCCGCTATAGTTGATAGTAAATTTTATAAACCTGTAAAAAACGGAGTGCAAGGATTAAAATGCTCTTTTTACGCAAAAATCAACAAGCTCGATAAGGTTGTTTTTTAGCCCATTTTCTGAGAAAATTTGTAAAGAATTTTTGGCTTTTTCGGCATAGCTTTGAGCTAATTTTATGGTCTTGTCTAAGCCATTATATTTGGCAATTAAATCACAACATTTGTTGAAATTATCATTATCATCTAAGCCTATATGCTCCCTAAAACATTTGCTTAAAAATGCTTTTTCAGCATCTAATGCTTCATTATAAGTTAAGACTATTGGTAATGTGATTTTACCTTCGCGGAAATCATCGCCTTTTTCTTTGCCTCTGCCATCTTTAGGGGCAGAGTAATCTAAAATATCATCAGCTAGTTGGAAGGCAATGCCAAGGTTGGTTCCATAATCTTGCAAAGCCTGTTGCTTTTCTTTG
>QKFK01000129.1 GCA_003252195.1 Rhodospirillales bacterium | reverse complement strand
ACTATTTTGTTGTTGGGTTTTTCCAGTGGTTTGCCACTACTCCTAATCGCTAGCACCTTATCATTATGGCTTGATGAGGTTGGTGTTGGCTTAAGTGCAATTGGAATGTTTGCGCTTGTTAAAGGGCCATATAGCTTTAAATTCTTAATTTCTCCCATTATTGATAGAATAAGCCTACCTATTTTCTGTTCTATTTTAGGCAGAAGACGTGGTTGGATATTTTTCACCCAGATTATGCTGATGCTATTCATTATAGCTATGGCCTTTTCTAACCCCGCACAAACGCCTCAAATCACTGCTATCTGCGCTGTAATGGTAGCTTTCTTCTCTGCATCTCAGGATATAGCTATAGATGCTTATAGAATTGAACTATTACGCAAAGATGAGCAAGGAGCTGGCGCTGGAGCTGTTGTTTTAGGCTATCGCCTTGGAATGCTGGCCGCTGGTGCAGGAGCCCTGTTTATGGCAGAAACAATTTCATGGGATAAAGTATATCTGTTCATGGCGTCTTTAGTATCTGTTGGCATGATAGCAGTAATGTTTAGCCGTAGAATTGGCGCTGATAAATCTACTAAAGAACTATATTCCCCCGAAGATTATGAGCTGATTAATAAAATGTTTCCTAAAGACGATGAACGGATGAAAAAGCTTTATGCTTTTATTTATAAAGCCGTTATATGTCCGTTTAAGGATTTTATGAAAAATCCTGGCTGGATATTCATTCTGCTTTTTATCATGCTTTATAAGCTTAGTGATGCCTATATGGGTCCGATGGTTATGCCATTTTATAAAGACATGGGTTTCTCAAAATTTGAAATTGCCTATGTTGGCAAAGTATATGGAATGGCCGCAACCATTGTTGGAGGCATCATCGGTGGAGCAATGGTTATGCGCTATGGCATAATGCGTAGCTTAATCATCTGCGGAATATTACATGGCATTACTAACTTTGCTTTTGCATGGCTCGCAACTTATGGACATTCTGTGCCAGCCCTTACCTTTATTATTTCATTTGAAAATATCACAGGTGGTATGGGTACCTCAGCCTTTGTTGCTTACATGTCTAGTTTGTGTAACGTAGCTTATACCGCAACTCAATATGCTCTTCTGTCATCATTTATGAGCTTTGCGAGAGATGTATTATCCACCACCAGCGGACAATTAGCAGAACATGTTGGTTGGATGAATTTCTTCCTTATTGCAGGATTTATGGCATTCCCAGGGCTTATCCTCCTAGCATGGATGAACAAACATTATCCTCAGAACGAAGAAGGCAAGTAGCTCTTAATATTAATTACAAATATGCAGCTAAAATATTTCTAGCTACGTGTTAATTCTATAAATTCAGCTCACGCAACTATTAAACTTGAGCCCAACGATCTCAGCTAAATCTATGGCATCTTTAAAATTAAAAAAGGGAGGTTTGGACGAACCTCCCCTCATTGGGACAAGAAAGAAAACTTACTCCAGAATATGTCAAGGTCATCACTCCTTAAATATCTCGAATAGAGTTTTTATGTACAGCTAGTATGCACATATAAGAATCTTAACCCTCTAATTATTAACAATGTTCTAACCGACTCCTTGGGAATCATGAAGAAAAGCTATATTAAGACTCTCTATCCCGCTCTGAGTCTAACTTTGCGACTCGTATAAAAAATATAAAAAAAATTGTCTTTTTAGTCCTGTTAAAACTTAAGGATGTAGTGTTTGTACATAAGTATATATAAAAACAACTGACGACGCGGCATTTTATAGCAATCATCATGCTACACATAATATAAACCATGCTCTTTAACTTAAGAGATTGTAAATCTTAACAGCCATATCCCGAGCACCATCTAAAAAAATCATGCATAAGCTTCCACCTGCTTACGCAGAAGATATGATATGTTTGCCCAAGTCTATTAGCTTAGCGGGCCTTTTACATCTGCCAGATTACTAGAGCTAGACATTCAAAACATAAAAAACACCCTGCATATAAATTATACAGGGTGCTAATTATAAAAAATTTTATTAAGATTTAGCGCCGCTTGGCCATCTATTAACTACGCCAAAGCTTTTTAGCAAATCATCTTGGCTCTTTGCCATAATAATTTCGTCAGCACGGCTTTCTTTACCTGCAACAGCTATTTCTTCAACATTATTTACAGGAACGCCATAAATTCTTTCAATTGTTTTGCCTCTAAGCTCTGCAATCATTACAACTTCTGCAGAAGCAAGAGGTTCTTTTGCTTCATCGTGAATATCATCTAAACGCACAGCCAAAGATGCATCTCTTTTCAAAAGAGCTGATGCTTTTCCATCATACAATAATTCTGGGTCTTTAGGCGTGCCACTACGAGCATCAATAAATATTGCAATTTCACCATATTTATTCTGGATTATTTCATAGAAGTCCTGTTTTTCAATAACCTCATAATAATCTTGGAATTTTTCCATCATTTATTTTTATCCATTGTTTGTGTTTACAAAAACTAAGTTGATAATAATTTATTTTCTTTTTTATAAATAGTCAAACAATCACCATCAAAAAATAGCAATAGCGACGATTAGCTTTAATAAGCACCTCGCAAAACCGTAATTGAATATGAGTAACTGCGTAAATTTTTATCGAATCGTTTTATTTAGCAACATAGAAGATATTACCAAACCAATACCAATGCCCATTTTTATATGATGTACAATTCACCCTTTCGGCAGCATCAACAGGCAACGGCTCGGCATATCTAACTTCAATTCTAGGACCCAACTGCTCAACATCAAGAGCACCTTGATTAGAGCTATAACAACTTACATTCGGCAAGCTATCATCACCAGATAATGTAAAGCCATACAATGGAGGATTGTTTTTAACAATATGCGTTTTAGGAAGAATATCTTTGGCTTTAAAAGCATGAGCTGTGGTTGCGGTTTTAATTCTAGCCATGTCTGAATAAGCTGAGGTTACTGAAAAAGCGGGAAGATAATATTTATCGCTACCTTTATAAAAAGCACCTGAATGCAAACCAAAGGCCGCTTTAAATTTAAGTTTTTTAATTGCTTTCTTTAGATTATTGCTTGCAAGTCCACCTTTATACATAACATATTCTGGATTTATCCCTAGATTTTCCTTAACTTGTTTTATGTTTTTATTTATGTCTGCAATGAATGTGTCTTCACTAATATCTGAGCTAGTTGCTAGGATATTATTTTTTACACCGATAGCAACGTTACAATCCTTTACAAGCTCATTTAGATCTGCCCATGACAAATTACCATCTTTTCCAACTTCACTTGCCGATAAGAAAAGCGTAAATCCATATTGTTTAGATTTAGATGTACTTAAGAGTTTATTGCATAATGTCTCTGCAATTTTCTTTTTAGGTGAGTCGATGATTATAGAGACAAGATTTTCATCTTCTTCTGAACTAGCTTTATAAACCTTATCTAGCAAATTATCTAGGGTTACAAAATTTTTATTTGTGATAAAATCTATATGCTCGTTGAAAATCTCTGGACTAATACCCATGTTATTAGTTGAGATGTCAGAATATGATAGGACATTGCCGTATGTTTCAGCCCGAGCAGGGAAAGAGAGCAACAAACAAAGACAACAAAATATATATCTCATCTCTTATACACCGTAATTAGAAAATTAAAATTATCAAGTATAAACAAGGATATAGCAAAAATGACACAAAAACTAGATAAAAATGTAGAAGATATATTATTTAATAACGCCAGAACTCATAACAAATGGAAAAGCGAAGACGTTTTAAGTGAATTATTGGTTAAATCATATGAACTCACAAAGATGGGGCCAACTGCAGCAAACTGCCAACCACTAAGAATTACCTTCATCAAAAGCAGAGAAGCAAAAGAAAGATTAAAGCCTTTTTTAGCTGCTGGAAATGTTGAAAAAACCATGAATGCCCCAGTTGTTGCTATATTAGCATATGACACAAAATTTTACGAGCATCTTCCGTTCTTATTCCCTCATACAGATGCCAGAAGTTGGTATGAAGGCAACAAAGCTTTTGCTGAAGAAACAGCCTTTAGAAACTCAACTTTGCAAGCAGGTTATTTTATTGTTGCAGCGCGCATGGTTGGGCTTGATTGTGGTCCTATGAGCGGGTTTGATGCAGAAGGGCTTAACAAAGAATTCTTCCCTGATGGCAGATTTAAAGCAAACTTCCTCTGCAATTTAGGATATGGAGATGAAGCAGGTTTATTCCCTCGCTCTCCTCGTTTTGAATTCTCTGATGCTTGCGAGATTTTATAAGATCTTAGCAGAAGGGCATAAATCTTTTAATATACAAGTACTACAAGTGGGTTTTTGAGCTTTACACACATATCTACCGTGCAATATTAGCCAGTGATGTGCGTGAAGCTTAAATTCACTTGGCACAATTTTAGATAAACCAGATTCAACTTCGTCTGGCGTTTTCCCTTTAGCTAAACCTAACCTATTACTAAGCCTAAACACATGTGTATCCACCGCGATAGTTGGTTCACCAAAAGCAATGTTCATTACAACATTTGCGGTTTTCCTTCCCACTCCTGGTAATTTTTGTAACTCTTCTCTGCTATCAGGGATTTCACCGTCATATTCATCAATCAGAATTTTACAAAGCTTAATGACATTATTTGCTTTAGAATTATAGAGACCTATTGTTTTGATATATTCTTTCAAACCGTCTAGTCCTAGAGCATACATATCTTTTGGATTATCAGCTATTTCAAACAATTTATCGGTTGCTTTATTAACCCCTTTATCTGTTGCTTGAGCTGATAGCACAACGGCAACAAGTAATGTAAAATTATTATGATAATTAAGTTCACTTTGAGGATTAGGGTTCTGATCTCTTAGTCTCGTAAAAGTTTCAACGATATCTTTTTTATTCATAATTTTACATCTTTGCTTATTAAATGACTTCTGCCCTATCCATATCGTACGAATTTATCAAATTCATAATAGCAGCAACTCTTTCTTGCTTATCTCTTCTTTCTATGGCTTCCATTGCTCTAACTTCATCACCACTCATTGCATTATAAAGCCCCATATCTGCATAAATCATTTCACTCTCTCGGAAGAACCTCTTTGACATATCAAAATTTCCCTCACGCTGTGATATCATCGCCAAGCCATAATCCGCATTAGCTATTAATGTATAATCCTTGTTATTATCTGCGAGATTAACTGTCTTCATGTAAGCTGCTTTTGCATCACCATCTCTACCCATTAAAATAAAGCTATCACCTAGTCTACTCCAGCCTGTAGGGTTTTCTTGGCATATTTCCACAGAGTTCTTAAATGAGTTAAAAGCTAAGCGACCGTTAAAGCTCATGGCCAAAGAACCCATCGCAACCGAATAATTAGATGCCTCCATATAATTGCTCTGCTTTAATGGACCGTCACTCATGATGTCAGCCTTATCAAGATGGACACCCATGGCTTTTTCTAAGAACATAACCGCTTTCTCAAAATTTCCATTTGCTAAATCAAACAAAGCCTCTTCTTTTGATGGAAGATTTTTATCTTTAGCAAAAACATCTTGCAACTTTCCAGATTTACAAACCTCTAAAAAGCTTTTAACAGCGTCTAAAGTTTGAACAATATCTTCAAGCTTTTCACTTTCTTGGGTCTTTTGATATAGAGATTTAACAATCTGACTATCTTGCATATCTCGCCCAATTAAAGACAGCATAACATCCATAACATTGTGAAGCTTTTGCTTTTCTTTCTTCTTTGTTTGGTCTTTTTGTTCTTTCTCTTTCACTATTTTTTTTGCAATAAGTCTATCTGCCTTATCAACATATTCATCTTGGTTGTTTTTATCTTTCTTAGTCCAATCAAGATTTGCGCGTTTTTTATTTTTTTCATTTTCTTCTAGCGCTTCTTTAGCTTTTAAATTTTCAGCATCATTTTGCTTAAATAGCTCAATTAATCTTTCTTGCTCTGCTTCCTTTTCTATTTCTTTTTGTTTTTCTTCATTTTGTAGAGCGTTTTCTTCTTCTAATGACCCAACGTTTGAACTGCTTTCTTTATTATCGTCTGATGCCTGCTCGTCTTCTGCGTAAAAATTATCTTGCCCGTCGCTAGCCCCCCCTGACTTTTTACCACCGCCAAGACGCATCAACAAGGCAAGTACGCTCCCGCCGACTATTGATAAAAGTAACATAATTTGCATTGCCATATTATGGGCTAGCAAAGAAGGTAACTCTGCAAACTTGTCTAAGGCAGATTGAAAAAGCAACGCCAAATCTGTTGGGGGGAGATGATTCATAATTAATACCAAAGTTTCTATTTTATTTTTTATTTTGTCATATTATGATAACTTGTTTTCAAGTATATTGCTTTTACAGCACAAGATAAAGATTTTTCGCTAGGGTACTATTATTATGGGTTACATGGATAAAAAAAGAAAAGAAGCCAGTGAGGCAACCTCATATAAATTCTTTTCATTTCTTCTGTTTTTAATATCTGTAGTGCCTTTATATAAAAGTTATCAATGGCTTGATTTTATTGACAATTACCGCATACAACTTAGTTTTGTCAGCTTATTTTTAATGCTCACAGCACCTTTTAAGGGTCAATGGCAGTCATTTTTTATATCCAGCCTAACATCTGTGATTAATTATGTTGTTATAGCGGCAAATGTTGCGATTATGCCATCATATATAACAACAAATAACACCTCAAAGCATTTTACTATATCGGCTCAGCAGGTTGGTATTTTCTATAATATGAAGCAACATGACATAAAAACACTCACATCTGAGTTATACAAATTAGATGCTGATGTTGTCGTTTTAAGTGACATTCCTGCTGTATTAGAGGGAACGCTTTCTCCTGACACATCAAAATACCCTAATCAATATTTTGAAAAATCTGTAAAGCATGGTGGCTGGGCTATTTTATCAAAACAGAGCATTACCGATAAAGGTTGCTTTATCATTGATGGTGTGTGCTCAAACCCATGG
>QKFK01000188.1 GCA_003252195.1 Rhodospirillales bacterium | reverse complement strand
AGGTGTGGCGTACCCGGCGGGAGTCGAACCCACGACCTTCGGCTTCGGAGGCCGACACTCTATCCAACTGAGCTACGGGTACAAATTTATTTGCAACTTAACCATAATAGAGCTAAAAATAATTAGCAATTTTTTAATCGGGTTATTGCGTAAAAGATGAGTAAAAACAACCATAATTTTTTTAGACGCTGTTTATCTGGGGTGGGAAGTCTCGGTAAAAAAGCTTTTTTGCGTATTTTTTTGAGTAAAGAGGCTATTAAATCGATAGAAAAACAAATCCACATTCGAGGCGACTTTCAAGAATCTCTAAAAGAAAGCTATAAACTCAGCACAGATTTTTCTTCTCTTGCCAAAGAGGTCTCAAAAAACACTAGTACATATAACACGCTGGTTAAAAAGCCCGCAAAGGCTATTGCACCAGTCAAAAAAACCGAGTCTGTGCTTAAAAGACCAGAGGTAGAGAAAAAGACATCTTCCAGAGAAGAATTGCTAAATAATTTGCAGTCTATATACAGAGATAAACAAGAGATTTTTAATGAAATATCTGATGAAGACCGTGAGAAAATCAAAAACATAGCAAAAAGTATATTTAAATAGCATTTTATGTTGTTTATAGCTCTTTTTATCAATTTGCTCTTTTATTCTTTTTGTTTTATTACTATATGTAATAGATGGTAAATTTAAGAGCATAATATTAGAGATTTATAATGACACAAAAATTTTCAAAAGATCAAGAAATAGATATGTTGAAATCCGAGCTTCTCGGGTTGTTTGATCATATCCAAAAAATTAGAAAAGAAATTGCATCCATTAGAAATCCTGATGATCACTTCTCTTCAATGACAGATCAGCTTGATGCTATTATTGATAATACTGAGTTGGCAACTAATGATATTATGGAAAATGTTGAGCAGATTGAAGAAATTTCAGAGGCTATGCGTGAAAACGTAAAGGACGAAAAAGTTTCAGAATCTGTTGATGAGATTATGGATAGAACCGCAAATATTATTGTTTCCTGCTCTTTCCAAGATATTACAGGTCAGCGTATTTCTAAAGTTGTAAAATCTCTAAAATATATAGAGGAAAGAATCACTGCTCTCGTTACAATGTGGGGTGAAAGCGCCATTTTGAAGGTAAAAGTTAGTGATGATGAAGAGACTGACGAATATAAGAAATTCTTACATGGTCCATCACTTGAGGGGCAAGGCGTTACTCAAAGCGAGGTTGATTCTATGTTAAACGGCGGAGCTGCTCCTGAAGGCAAGAGCTTTGCTGATCTTAAAAAGAAAAAACCCGAGTCTGAGGCTGAGGCCAAGCCTGCTGAACCAGCTCCTGCTGCAAAAGCTCCTGCAAAAGCAGAGGAAGAAGACGATTCTGGTAAGCCAGCACTTGACCAAAACGATATTGATGCCCTTTTTGACTAGTTTTTACTAAAAAGCTACTTGATACTAAGATTTTGCTTGACTAATAATGCTGTTATGCTTAAAAGTCACGATTAGGTTTTTATTTTTATTTAATGAGGAAAAAGAAATGACCAGACGTTGCTCTATTTCAGGAAAAGGTATTTTGACCGGCAACAACGTAAGTCATGCGAATAACAGAACGCGCCGTCGTTTTTTGCCTAACTTACAGAACGTGTCTCTTATTAGCGAGGCTCTCGGCAAAATGATTAACTTAAGAATTTCTACAAAAGCATTACGTTCAATCGAACATAACGGCGGTTTAGATTCTTATTTAATGTCAACTTCAAATCGCAAATTGACAGACGAAGCTGTTAAAATCAAAAACAGCATTGCTAAAGCA
>QKFK01000220.1 GCA_003252195.1 Rhodospirillales bacterium | reverse complement strand
AAGGTCGCAACTTTGCGCTACGACAACGGTAACTACGTGTGGATTAATGATTATAATTCAGTAATGATTATGCACCCAGTAAGCAAAGCCTTAGTAGGCAAAGATTTAAGTGACTTTACGGATAAAAACGGCACAAAAATTTTCTCAGAATTCACAAAAGCCGCAAAAAAAGGTGGTGGTTTTGTTGATTATGTATGGGGCAAGCCTGGCGAAGATAAAGACAAGCTATTCCCTAAAATTTCTTATGTTATAGGTGTTGATGAATGGCAGTGGGCTGTTGGTTCTGGTATTTACGTTGATGATGTTGAAAACACATATAAAGAAAATGCTAAGCAAATGCTTATTATGGCATCTGGCATTATTTTAATTATGCTAATTCTGTTTATGTACGTATCTGGCACCATCACTAAAGGCATAACAGGCATTAACAGCGCCATGCTTCGCCTTGCAGATAATGACATGGACGTTGATTTAACCAAATATGAAAACAAAAGTGAAATTGGAGATATGGCCAAAGCTGTTGATATCTTCAAACAAAGCATGATTAAAGCAGAAGAGCTTTCTCAAAAACAAGAAGAAGAAAATAAAAAAAGAGAAAAAAGAGCTTCATATATTGAAGATTTAACCAAAAACTTTGACCTAATTATTGGTGAGTTGATGGCTAATGTACAATCTGCGTTAGAGAAAATGCGTACAGCTTCTTCAAACATGAGCAAAACAGCTGACAAAACTAACTCTCAAGCTACATCTGTTGCAGCCGCATCAGAACAAGCAACATCTAATGTTGAAACAGTAGCCGCGGCAGCAGAAGAACTATCATCTTCTATCTCGGAGATTAGCAAACAAGTTGAACATTCTTCTATTGTTGCAGAAAAAGCTTCTTTTAGCGCCGATGAGACAAATCACAAAGTTCAAGGACTTGCAGAAGCAGCTAGCAAAATTGGTGATGTTGTTAAGTTAATTAATGATATTGCTGATAAAACCAACCTACTTGCTCTAAACGCTACTATTGAAGCAGCCAGAGCTGGAGATGCTGGTAAGGGCTTTGCAGTTGTTGCAAATGAAGTTAAAAATCTTGCTAACCAAACAACAAAAGCAACTGAAGAGATTACTGATCAGATCGATACTGTGCAAAATGAAGTATCTAGTGTAGTTACTGCTATTACTGATATCGTAAGCATCATTGATGATATCAGACAAATATCAGGGGCTATTGCTTCATCGATAGAAGAACAAAATTCAGCCACCCAAGAAATAGCTGGCAATGTTGCTCAGGCCTCACAAGGAACAAGAGATGTATCTAAAAACATTCTTAGCGTTTTAAGTGCTGCGCATGAAACAGAGGAAAGCGCATCATCTGTATCATCTGCCACAGAGGATTTATCAAAACAGATGTCTAAAATGCGCAAAGAAGTAGATGCTTTCTTGGGCGCTGTAAAAGCAGTGTAATAAGATTTTGTCTTGCTAAAACCCCCTTTAAGCTTTAGCTTGTAGGGGGTTTAATTTTTATGTCTGGGCAAACATGAAACTATTAAAAGATTTCACAAACAAAAACTCTGTTTTTATAAATTATATTATCGGGCTATTAGCTACTATTTATGCCGCTTATTTATTTATGCATGGCTATGAAAAAGTTTATGATTTAGAATGGCTTGACACTTTATACGACATTGGCAGAAGTCGATTTGACAATATACTAGAACGATATGGCGCGTCATTCTCTCCTTTATACTCAGAAATAATTCGCCTAATAAAAATTATTTTTAAGCTTACTAGCGAAAAAGCCAATTACGCTCTGTATAAAGTAATTTATATAAACGCAGTATTGTTTTATTGCTTATTATTTAAATCAAATAAAAACCCTATAATTGCACTTATAGGCACATTTATATTTTTGATATCAACACAGAATATCCTTGTTCAGCCGAAAGTCTCTTTATTCACTCTAAGCTTCATATTTATTGGCTTTACATTATCTGAATTTTACAAGAATAACGCTTCAAAATCTGCTGTAATTGCCCTTACATTGCTGGTTTGCTCATATTTACGCCCAGAGTTGATAATCGGTTGTTTTATATCAGTGTTAACAATGGCCTATTTCAGCATCAAACCACAAATATCAAAAAAAGATTTAGCAAAAACATTATTGGTTATTATGGTAATAGTTGGCTTTGCGCACTATTTATCACTACCAATATTTGAAGACAGCCACGGTCGCTCTGCCACCGCTTTTTCTCAACATTTCATCCTATCATGGAACAAATTACATCATCAAATTGATGCTATAGGATTTAAATATAGAGAGGCCACCCAACAAGTTTTTCATAGGAATGAAATATCTTTTACTAATGCCATAAAAGTAGCTCCTCAAGCGGTCTTCATTCATATGGGGTTAAACTTAATAGAACTACTTAAACCAAGTGTTTTCTTTTCTATATTTTATCATTTCCCTATCTTTGTATCAGAGGCAAATAACAACAATGTTAAGATAGAAGGAATTTTGCTTACAATAATAGTTTTAAGCCTTTTATATACAACGCTAAAAGACAAGACTTGCAGAGATGAATTTATCATAAAGAACCAAACTCGCATGATTGTCTTTGCTCCACTTGCTATCAGTGAGTTTATATCTTCTATATGCATCTACCCTCGTGATCATTATATGATTTTTATACAGATATATTTACTGTTCTTTTTACTACAATTAATTTACATCAAGTTCAAAAATACGCTTACAATGTCAAGCAAACAATATTCTATAATATGCTTGATAATAGCCCTAATCACCCCTCGACCACACGCCTTACCAATAAGACAAAAAATTATTGTTAGTGGAACAAAAGTATTTATGGGCAAAATACCTCCTATACCTATTAGCACATTAAAAATCCGCACCAACCATATTAATTTCTTAAGGCATCTTTACAATGAAGTAAATAAACAGCAAAAAGAGACTTTTACTCTCTGCACTAATGATGGTGGATACGAGAACTTTTTCCCATATGATACTTTCTTGGGTGTGTTCTTTAACTCAACCGAAGAAATGAAATTAGGAATAGAGCAAACCAAGCCTCATATTGTAGCCATATGGCCTGGCTTTGTTGGATATAACAAAGAAGATATTTCAAAGTTAGGTGATTATACCTTATTCGAAAGCAATCTCATGCCTTTTGTGATAATATATATCCGCAATGATTTATACGAAAGCAACCGAGCTTTCTTAAGCAATTTCCAGAAAAGGTAATAGATGCAAAAACTAAATGTATCAATAGCTCAAATAAATCCAATTGTTGGAGACATAGCTAACAACGCCCATAAAATATTACTGGTCAGAGAAAAACACCCTAATTGTGACTTAGTAATCTATAGTGAGTGTGTATTAACGGGTTACCCTGTAGAAGATTTAGTAGGACGCCCAGAATTTATGCATGAAGTGCATAAAACTATTGATGAAATTTCTGAGAAAATTAAATCTGATAATCTACCAGAAATCATTATTGGCTCACCTTATTTACATCATGGTAAAATTTATAATGTAGCTATTTATTTTAGCAAAAGCGGGTCGATAGAAGTTCGCTTTAAATCTGAGCTGCCTAACTATGATGTATTTGATGAAATGCGCAACTTCCAACGTGGCAAACCAACCGATAATTTACCGATTGATATTAAGGGCTTCAAAATTGGGCTAATGATTTGCGAAGATGGTTGGCTACCTAATGTAACGCGCAACTTGCGCAAGCATGGTTGTGATGCCATATTCTGGATTAACGGCTCACCTTTTTGCCAAGGAAAAGATAAAGAGCGCAAAGAAATTTTACACAAGCTTAATCAAAAAGAACCTCATATTCCTTTATTCTATATCAACCAAGTTGGTGGGCAAGATGATGTGGTATTTGATGGTGCTAGCTTTGTTGCCGACAAAGAAGATAAAATCATCGCGCAACTCCCTGCTTTTGCAGAAGCAGAAGCCGAGTTTGAACTAAACAAAATTAGCAACAACGGCGTTGAAGTAAACCCTATTAGCAGCAATCCTATTGCACCATATCCTCAAACAGAAGAAGCTATATATAACGCACTTATGCTAGCCTTGCGCGACTATGTTGAAAAAAACCGTTTCCCTTTTGTAATATTTGGATTATCTGGCGGAATTGACTCTGCTTTAGTTGCGGCAATAGCAGGCGATGCTTTAGGCAGTGATAAAATTTGGGCAATAAGACTGCCATCTAAATGGACCAGTGATGAATCAAACGATTTAGCATTAATTCAATGTCAAAGAATGGGGGCTCGTTGTGACACTATTGCTATTGGTGAAGCGGTTACAGCGATTGAAAATAACATTAACGCACTAAAAGATGTTCCATTTCCAAACCGCGATGAAAAACAATTGATGGAAGAAAACGTCCAATCTCGTGAGCGCGGACAAACCTTAATGGCTTTATCTAATCGTTATTACCCCATGGTAGTTTCAACGGGTAACAAGTCTGAATATAGCACTGGTTATGCAACATTATACGGTGATATGTGTGGTGGCTATGCCCTGATAAAAGACGTGTGGAAGTTAATGGTATTCAGGTTATGCAAATGGCGCAATCAGCACCGTCCTCAAACTAGTCGTCTTAGCCCAAATGTTCCGTTAGAAGTTATTCCTGCACGAGTAATCGAACGCCCACCCACCGCTGAGCTAAAAGATAATCAGTGTGATGAACTCTCTCTCATGCCTTATGAATATTTAGATGTTCTATTAATGGCAATGGTAGAAGACGAAATGAACAATGACAATACAGCATTAATGTTATTTAACAAATTTGGAGCCAAGCGCAATTGGTGTGATGACGTTGATAAAATGCGTCGCTTAATAGATTTGAATGAATATAAACGCCGCCAATCAGCCCCTGGGCCTAAAATAACCAAAAAATCATATGGCAAAGGCAGACGCTACCCCATAACAAACGGCTTTAGAGAAGTTTGTTCAATAAAGGTTAGAGCAAAAATCGAGAACGCTCTTAAATAGTTAGGATAAGACAATAAAATGTTAAATTTTGCAGAACGTATAACCCGCCCTTTTAGCGATGATTATCCCGTACGCAATCTGACCGATATTGATTTTTATAAATTCACTATGGGGCAATTTATCCATAAATATTATCCTGATATAAATGTGCGATTTTCTTTAATCAACCGCGAAAAACACATTCCGTTAGCTAAGATTATTAATGAGGCAGAGCTAAGAGCATCTCTAGATTATGTAAGAAATTTATCATTCCGTCGTACCGATTTATATTATCTTAGAGGCATGGATGTTTATGGGCAAAATATGTTCTCTAATGAATATCTTAGTTTCTTGCAAAATCTTAAATTACCAGAATATGAGCTCTCATCTGACGGGGAGCAATATGAGCTTTCTTTCTTTGGCAAATGGGCAGAAGTCACCATGTGGGAGACCATTGCCATGGCCATTATCACAGAGCTTTATTATCGCTCATTGATGAGGCGATTGCCCAAGATAGAATTAGAAAATATGTATGGGTTAGCCAAGGATAAATTATACCGCAAGTTATTAAGCATCAAAGAGCATCAAGGCATAAAATTTGCTGATTTTGGGCAACGTCGTCGCCATAGTTTTTTGTGGCAAAAATATGCAATTAACATGGCATCTGAGGTGCTTGGGTCACAATTTACAGGCACTAGCAATACTTACATGGCTTTTGGCGCAGATTTAATCCCTATCGGCACCAATGCTCATGAATTACCTATGGTCATAACCGCATTAAAAATGGCTGAAAATTCCGACAAATCTAACATTCTATCTGCTCAATATATTATGCTCGAGAAATGGGAGCAAATGTATGGCAAAGGTCTAAGAGTTATCTTGCCTGACACTTATGGTAGCAAACAGTTTTTTGCCAATATGGATAATAAAACCGCTCAAAGAATTGCCAATGATTGGCATGGCATTCGCCATGATTCTGGCTCACCAATAGAAGAATGCGGGAACTTTATAAGCTGGCTTAAAGGCATGAACATAGATGCTAAAAAAGCTGGTAAATTATGTATATTCTCTGATGGTTTAGATGTTAAAACAGATGCCTCTTCCATTAATGGCACAGATATAATCTCTCTTTATAACAAATTCAAAGATGACATAAATGTTGCTTTTGGCTGGGGCACTAACTTTACTAATGATTTTAGAAACTGCCTCTCAATTGAAGATGAAATTATCCCAGAGATTAACCTTAAATGGAAAGATGTGTTTAAGGGCTTTTCGTTAGTTTGCAAAGTATCAGGAGTTGAAGCAGATGGCAATATTCTCCCTGTTGTTAAGCTCTCTAACAACATTAACAAAGCCACAGGCCCATCTGATGAGGTTGAAAAATATATAGATATTTTTGGTGATGGCGGTAGAATAACCCAAAAGGTAACAGTATGAACATAGAACATAACAACAATCAAAAAGTAGCTTTAATGGTGGGGCGTTTTCAGCCCTTACATTTAGCTCACTGTATTGTGATTGAACACATGCTCAAAGAAAACGATGTTGTTATTGTGGGGATTGGCTCAGCTCAAGCTTATGGCACAGATAAGAACCCTTATGACGCTCAAACCAGAGCAACAATGCTTCGCAATGTTTTTGGCGATAGAATTCACATTATTGAGCTTAATGATTTAGGCACAGACCCAAACACTAGCGACTGGATAATGTACGTTATTGATAAATGCAAAATACAGGGTATTCCTGCACCAAACCGTTATTATTCAGGCTGTCTTAAAGATGCCATTTGGTACAGAACTTATTTTACTGGCTCTAACCCATCTAAAGAAACTAACAGCCACTTAGTAACCTTTACTCACGACACAGAAAACCGTCAGATGATAATTTATGAACGCACTCTAAACCATTATCTGCCAGCAACTAAAATTCGCGAATATCTATCAATGGGTTTAGATGAATGGAAAAAATGGGTATCACCAGAAAATTGGCAAATTATAAAAGATAATTACCCCG
>QKFK01000063.1 GCA_003252195.1 Rhodospirillales bacterium | reverse complement strand
GAGGCAATGGGTGCAGATAAAGTTTATTTGACCAGAGCTCAAAAAGTGGATGGTGTTCCCACCGTGCCTTCTCGTTGGTTGATGCGGTTTTCAGCCTGTATTACGGCAAGCGGAATAGATAATAAGTTGTGGTTTGATGAATATGATTTGGTTAAATGGGCAGAAGCCATTGATAATCCAAGTGAATTTATAAATATTAGCCCTCCAGAACCACGCCCACCACTTAGTGCCAGACCCCGTAAAATGTCGGCAACAAAGGTTGAAATGTGGCGTAGAGACCCATATTCAGTTTATGCTAGATACATATTAAAGCTCAAAAAATTAGATGAGCTAGATGAAGAATATAACGTGGCAGATTATGGAAATCTGGTGCATGAAAGCTTAGAAGAATTTGTGAACGCTAAAAATGCGTTTGATGATTCTGCATTAGATAAATTAACTAAAATCGGGCAAGAAAAGCTATCTGAGATGGAATTAGAAAAAAGCGCAGAGCTTTTTTGGTTAAATCGCTTTTTGAATACAATCAATTGGATTGTGGCAAAAGAACAACAACGCCACCCTAAACAAATAAATACCGAAATTGAAGGGGCTATTACGTTAAACGTAAAGGCAGGTGATTTTGAGCTATTTGCTAAGGCTGACAGGGTAGATGAGCTCCAAGATGGTACATTATCTATTATCGATTATAAGACGGGAACACCTCCAAGTAATAAAGAAGTAATAGCCAATTACGCCCCGCAGTTACCAATTGAGGCGGCCATTGCAATGAGGGGTGGTTTTAAGGGAATTAAGCCATCAAAGGTTAAAGAAATGCTTTATTGGCACTTAAAAGGTGATAAAGACGGTAATAAGGAGCAGGTGGTTAATAAGGATAAAAGCCCCGAAGAGCTAGTTGAATCAGCCCTTAAAATGGTAGAAAACTTGGTTAATGCCTTTGATGATGAGGCGATCCCGTATCATGCAACCCCACGGGCAGATAAATCACTCAAATATTCAGATTATAAGCATTTGGCTCGCTATAAAGAATGGTCATCTGGCGATGGAGGTGGCGATGAGTAACAATGTAAGCCCTAGAATTATTGATGCAACTAAAAGCCAGATGAAGGCATCTGCACCTGCTAACTCTGTATGGGTGGGGGCATCAGCAGGTAGTGGTAAAACCAAGGTTTTAACCGATAGAGTGCTAAGGTTGCTGTTAGAAGGGGCTAGCCCACAAAAAATATTGTGCTTAACCTTTACTAAGGCAGCGGCGGCTCAAATGGCGAATAAGGTTGCAGGCAGGTTGGCAGATTGGGCGGTTATCCCAACAATAGAGTTAGAAAAGAAGTTAAGTGACTTATTAGGCTCTATGCCTAATGATGAAACTGAGCGTGAAAAGCTAATCACTATTGCTCGTCAGCTATTTGCGGTTTTATTAGATACTCCAGGTGGCATGAGGATTCAAACCATTCACTCATTTTGCCAAGAATTGTTAAAAAGGTTTCCGCTTGAGGCAGGTGTTTCTCCTCATTTTGAAGTTATTGATGATAGAACTTCCACCGAGATAATAGAGAAATCTAAGCAACAAGCTTTAAGTGCTAATAATGCGTCTCAAGATGCCGATTTGTTAAATGCGATAGATTTTATTATCAATAATGTTCATGAGAACTTTTTTGGTGATTTAATTGGCAAGATGATTTCTAACCGACCTAAGTTAAAACGCTTGATTCTAAAAGAGAAAAAACTCAGCAATGTAGAAGCTAAAATAAAAGAATATTTGGGTATTAGGGGCGATGAAAGCATTAAAGATGTTTATGCTAAAGCCTTTGCT
>QKFK01000117.1 GCA_003252195.1 Rhodospirillales bacterium | reverse complement strand
TATGGTTCTCCTTTATATGTGCAACATTTTGCGGCAATCTCTTCGATAGAAATATCTTTAGTAAAGAATTGAGGGTTGCAACCTTCTCTTTCTTCGTAATTGCTCGTTTGCCTACATATAAAATCTGTTGTTGCCTCTTCATATGCTTTGATAAAGAAATCTACGTCAAACCATGCCTTGAAGCCTGCATTTAAAAGCATTTTGGTATTGTCTTTACCGTATTTATTTGAGGCTTCTTCAATCTTATTTGCTACTTCTGGGAGTTCTTCTTTAAATAATTCCCATGGTTTGCTATCTCCTTTTTCATTTAATTGAAAACAGGTAACAGCTTCTTTAGCAACGGCGTCTGCTTCTAATATTCTGGTGCCGATGAGCTGTGTTTTAACTGATGATGTAGCATCTTTTGCAATAAAAGCTCCGAGGGCATTCTGAATGGAGTGGCAAGTTTCATGTATTGCAATTCCTGCTCTTTTGTCAATGTCAGTAGATGTGGCTACCATAACCATATTTCTAATAGGGTCAAAGTTACCAGATAAACCACCAGAGATTGCTCCAAAGAGAAAAGAGCATCCATTTTCTTGAGCTTGTTCAAGCATCTCTAGCCCAAGTTCACTTTGAGCAATACGATTAAGAACTTTGGTGCCTTGAGTAAGCTGTTTTCCTACTGCTCGAATATTTAAGTCAATCACGGGCTCAATAATTTGCTGCGCTGCTGAATTGTTTTTATAGGCTTTTGCCAAGCGTTTTTTTTGTTTTTTACTAGCCATTTATCGAGATGTTCCTTTTCGTAAAGGAATTTTGTTTTTTAATGGTTTTGTTGATGCAACAAGAGTAGGTGGCTGAATTATTCTTTCTCTGGCAATAGGCAAAGTATATGCGCTTAAGTCAGGCTCTGCCCCATATAAAGAAGTGCGTATATTGTTGAATTTTTCAATCTTAGCTAGCATGTTTTTAGTTATAGCTAAGAATTTTCTGCTCTCTACTAACTTATCAGGGTTTGATATATATGGGATGCCATGATGGTTAACAATTTTAATAAGCTCTGATTCTGGAACAGATACTCTAAACCATGAATCTTTAAGCCCATGACGTTGCTCATATGGAATTAAGCTAGAAAAAAGATATAATTCACGAGATTTCTCGGCTTCTTCTATGTTTATTTTGTCGTCATACCAAGCAATAAACCCCGCATTTCTAATTCCAACAACATCTTCAATACCATGTTTTTTGGCGTATTCTTCAATTTTTTCGCTAACAATCGGTTGTTGTTTTTTAAACACTACCCAAGGAGAAACTATTTTCTTCTTTTTCATTTGAAGAGCGACTAATCCCTCGCTTGAAGTTGCATCAGCTTCTGATGTTTTTAAGGCGTTTAAGCCTGTGCGGTGGTCACAAAAACTACTAAAACTATCTTTGCCACCATTTTGAAAAAACTCATGATGACCAAGCTCGTGACCTAATACATTAACCAAATGTGGGCTAGAATATTTATAATTCATAAGTAATTGGTTTGTCTGAGGATGAAAATATCCACTCACGCCCATTGTGGTCAAGACTATGCTACAGTTATTGTTAATCGCAGCATCAATTAAGTATCTTGCATGAGGAGAGTTCTCGTAAGACATATCAATTGAATCTATAACTTTATTGTATTGTTTTTCTGGTAAGTCGGTATAAGAATCTTTGCCACCAGCAGCTTTAATTTTTGGGGCAATAATATTTATAGGGACGACAGGTTTGCGTCTACCTTTATTATCATCAGCTTCATCTTGAGGAAACATATCTGTAAAAGAAGTACTTCTCATAATTAT
>QKFK01000097.1 GCA_003252195.1 Rhodospirillales bacterium | reverse complement strand
GTGAGATGGTAATTTAGGGCTGTATAAGCTTGGTTCTTCTTTAATGTCGTCAACAGCTTCTGGCGATTTATCTTTTTTGCCTTTTTTATTCTTCTTTGCTAGCTTTGCTTCTTCTTTAAGACGTTTTTTGTCTTCTATAGCTTGTTGCTTGTCCTGTTCTTTCTTTAGACGTGCTTCTTCCTTTAAGCGTTTATCTTCTTCTTTTTTAAGGCGCTTTTGTTCTTTTTTGCTTAATTTTGGCTGCTCTTGAGCTGGTGCTTGATAGCGATAAGCTTTTACTCTTCGTCTAGATTTTTTTTTTCTCAAGGCTATCGAGATTAGCCAAGCTAGAATGATTGCGATTGGAAGCCAGGGCAGTGCGTATGAACCAAATATGATTGCATCGGCTATCGAGCCAGAGGCTATGTCTTTAGCTTGTCCCCATGCTCTCTTGATAGGCGCTATATCAAAGCTTCCCATTAATGTTGGGGTTCTATAATCTATATCAACCAAAACCAATGGAGACAAAGCGCTGTATTTTTTAGGCTTAGGTGCAGGAGCTTTTTTTGCGTCTTTGGCTTTATCCGCAGGCTTGGTTTCTTTTTTCTTATCTTCTGGTTTAGGCGTTTCTTCTGCTTTGTCTGAGCCATCTACCTGAGCAATGATAACATCTAAAAAGTCATCTTTACTGTCTTTGATATCTTCTTTTTTAGTAGAAACTTGCTTGTTAGCTGTAATGATGGCATTTGTTGTTTCTATTTCTTCTTGCAATCTTGCAAGTTCTTTTTCGGTAGCAAGAATAGCATTAACGCTTTCAGATTTTGCATCTTGAGCTGAGGCTAATAGTTTTTCGTATATTGTTTTCTTTATTTTAAGGCGCTCATTAAAGTCAGCCTTTACAGCAGAAATGCTTTGTGAAATAGAGTGTTTTTTTACTTCATTTGCTTGGGCTGTAACCTTAGTTAAAAATTCGTCTAATCCGCTAGCAGGTATTAATGCTTTTATTTTACCTGTTGAGCCGTAATTGTCAGATGTTACATATGATTCTAAGAAAATACATTTAACAGCTTCACAAGCTTCAGAGTCTTTCATCTGTTTTGTTGCTAAAGACACTTTAGGTGTCTCTATTAATATCTCGTGAACATCAGAGGCTAATGATGTGATCTTATCATTTTCATTCGCAATCGGCTTGCATGAAGCAAGTGATGTGGCAAGAGTTATACCAATGAAAAATAATGATAATCTTCTCATTATAAGCAACCTTCTGTTTATTATTTAAATGTTATTTGCCTAAGCTATCATATAATTATTAAAAAAACATCTAAAATATTTTGCATATTATTTGACAAAAACGGAAAAAATTGTTATTTTTGTCTATATGGTATTTATAAACAGAAAGGCAAAAAGATGACAACAGATAGCAATAAAGAAAATAAAATGGATGCCTTTTTTAAAAAATCAGAAGGAAAAGAAGTTACGTCTTTCCCATCAGGCGTAAAGGCAGCTAAAGGAAAAATTGGCATGGCCTATGATAAGCTCAAAGATTTTGCAAAGAAAAATGGAGCAGAGATAGCTGTTTACTCATCCGCATTATTAACTAGTGGTGGTATGACATTATGGGGCGCAATGACAGGCGCTAGTCCAGAGGTGGTGTTTGCTGGAGCTGTAGCTGCTGGGGGAATTGTGGCTAAATCTGTTGATGTTGCTGTAAGCACTCTTGCCGCTGCAAAGGCTAAAAAGACTCGTTAAAAAAATTATATATTTAGTTAAAAGTAATATACCGCAATTATTGTTGTGGTATATTATTTTTTATTATGCTAACATCTGCTTTGTGTGTTGTTTGATGCGTTTGGAGGAATTAATTTATGATCGCAAAATTAAAATACGTATCAGTTGTATCGCTATTTTTCATTAGCGCGTGCGCGAGTAATTCTCATGTGCCGTCGCGTGGATATCTTGTACCTGCGAGCAACGATTATAGGGTAGTAAAGACAGAAAAATTTGTTAATGCATATAACACAAACCAATATGCACTTGCTGAATCTTTAATTCGTGATGTTAAAGAAAGTGATGAAAAATGGTTGTGTGCATATAAATATCAAGCAAAGATTTATGCTGCTAGAAAAGAGTATAAAAAAGCTCTCGCAGAGACTGAAAAAGGTATTAACTACTGCTTGGGTGATAAAGCAGAGTGCTCATTGTTTTCAATGAGATTGAACTTGCTTAGCATAAATGGGGAAAAAGGTTTTTATGCAAAGATGAAAAAGATATATGAAGATGCTAAAAAAGAATCTCCAGAAAAAGTTGAAACATCTTATGATATTAACCGAGCAATGGTTTTAGGTGCAGCAAAAGCGTATCATAATACAAAATCTAAAACATACTTAGACGATGCATTTGGATATTGTAGTAAAACACATTCTAAATGCTCTTGTAAGGGGCTGGTAGAAGACATTAAATCTGGAAAGATTAAAGGTTAACAGCCTGTAATAAAAAAGAGAGCCTCGTACAAACGAGGCTTTTTTATTGTTTAGATTTTTGTAATTTGAGATAAATAAATAGATAATACTATTTTTCCAATAAGAACCAATTTAAATCATCTCTAGGGAAATTGTTATCTCTATGGTATGCAAAGCCATAATCAACTAATTTTAGATTAGGATATTTATCCATTATTTCCCCAGCAAAATCTCTTTTGAATAGTTTGTTAGAGTGCCCTCTATATGAGATTGCTACAGGAGCAGGGTTGTAATATTCAATTACAGCAATGTATTTATTAGATGATTCATACATTTTCTCATATACATTTGGTAATTCATCTGGGTTTATATGTATCAGCACGCCTGATGTATAAACAAAATCAGCTTTTGTAGATGTGTCAAAATCAAATATTGATTGGTTAAAAACGCTAGCATTAGGAATAGTATCTTTTAAGCAACTTGCAGCTTTTTCATTTATCTCAACGGCATTTATTTTAGCCGCTGGCAAGAGGTCTTTAATGGCAACTAAGTTCATTCCAATATTTGCACCAAACTCTAGCACAGATTTAATATCTTTGGTTCTATCAAAAATCTTTGAGAATAAATGGATGTTTCCTGCTTTTAGCTGTAAACCTTGGTTGCGTTCGACATATTCATCACCAAATTCACCGTGCCAAAATGTTTCTTGCTCAGTTTTAAATGTCATTTTTTTACCATATTGTTAAAGTTGAATATGTTGATATAGTATGTGTATGGGCTTAAAATACAATTAACATTTAATGAGAGATGTCTTTATGAGTGTTCGTTATAAAATTCCACAAATATTGCGTAGATACTTTGTTCCTCAACAGGATGATTTTTCTTGTGCCGTTGCGTCTATGGCGACTATTTCTCAGATATGCTCTAAAGAATATGATTATGATTATTGGTTAAATCTGCTAAACCCATCGCCAGAAACAGGCACATCACAAATAAAATTAGAAGAAACAGTGGGCGTGCTGGGAGTTTGTAAAGCAGGGTGTTTTATATATGAAGATGGTTTGGCTATAGCAAATATAACCATGATGCCAGATAATGAAGGGCATTATGTCGTTCTGCTCGGCAGGGAGGGTGATTATATATTATATTACTGTCCTTATGATGATGTAATATATAAAGAGCAAATATCTAAAATCGTTTGGAAGTCAGAAAACGAGGGAAATGAAGGTTGGTCTATCAACTTTATGGCCCCATTTTCTAGGATTGAAAAAATAAAGTCTATTCTTCAACTTTAGTGTAATCTCCACCCAGTGCCGTAAATAAATCTACCGCTGCTGTTAATTTAGATAACTTTGCGTTTTGCATATTTTCATCACTAGAGAATTTTTCTCTCTGAGTATCTAACAATGTTTGGAAGTCAATTTTCCCAGCTATATATTGCTGTTTAGATATGTCGTACGACTTGTTTGAATCTATGTAGGCATTTGCTAAAAATTTGTATTTTAATTGAGCCGTGTTAACAGCACTTAAGGCATTTTCAGCTTCTTTAAAGGCAACAAGAATAGTGCTTTTATAGGTTTTTATTAACTCTCTCTTTTTCTCTTCAGAGTATTTTACTTTGGCGGTTAATTCGCCACCAGAGAAGATAGGAGCGAATAATGAAGACATTGCGCGTAACGTGGTTGTTGTTGGACTGCCACTTACTATAGCATCGGCTCCAATGTCTAAAGATGGAAAAAATGCTGCTCTTGCTATGGCTATATCAGCGTTGGCAGCAATAAGATCTTGCTCAGCTTTTGAAATATCAGGTCTGTGTAATATTAATTCATTAGGTTGAATAGGTCTTATATATGGAACATTAATATCACTAGTGGTTCCTTCTAATTTTAAACGTAAATCTTGAGGGTTATAAGCAAGTAATACTGATAATTGATTTATGGTTTGGTTGTACTCATCTTTTATTTCTGCAACAGAAGCTTTTGTCTGCTCAACTGAGGCTTTTTGCCTGCGATAGTCAAGCTCTGAGGCTGCTCCTTCCTTGAACTGTGCTTCTATAATTGCTAAAACTTCTTGTTGATTAAATAGGTTGCGTTTAGCAATGCTAATTCTCTCTTTGTAATTTAATAGCTGAAAATAGTTTGTCGCTATCTCTGATATAACGGTAAGTCTAACTGATTGTTGATTGTATTTTGATGCCTGAAGGTTAGCTAATGCGGCTTTATCAGTGGCGCTTTGTTTGCCCCATATGTCTATTTGATACGAAAGAGATAAATCTCCATTATAAGTATCGTTTTTAGATGATGGATTGCCAGATATTTTTGTTTTAGAGCTTGTTGCTCCGCCAGATAAATCAGCCTGCATCCAGTTGGCTGATTTGCTTTGTTTTAATAATGCTTGGTATTGACTAACTCTTGCGATGGCAACCGCCAAATCTAGGTTTTCTTTAACTCCACGTTCAATTAGTTGGTTTAATTGTGGTGAGTTAAAACTTTTCCACCATTCAGAATATGTTTCGCTCTCAAGGGCATATTCTTGAGTGGCTTTCCAATAATTTGATGTCGTAACATCTGGTTTTTGGTATTTAGGCTCTAATGAGCAGGAGCATAAAAACAAGGTAAATATTATTATAGTTTTTTTCATTTTGTTTACTCCGAAGCTAGAGCTACAACAGGGTCAAGTTTGGCAGCTTTTTTTGCAGGTAAATAACCAAATATAACACCTGTTAATAAAGAACAAGAAAAAGCAAGTAACGCAGGTGTGATTGTAAAAGATACGGGGGTTCCAAGAGCCTTAATAATAAGTCCTATTATTACTCCAATTATAATACCTAATATACCTCCAACAATACAAACCACGGTTGCTTCTGTGTTAAATTGCAACATTATATCTTTCATTCGAGCCCCCGTTGCCATACGTACACCAATTTCTCTGGTTCTTTCTGTTACGCTCACTAGCATGATGTTCATTACTCCAATGCCACCAACTAGTAACGATATAGCGGCAACGGCACCCAATAAGATGGTTAATGTGTTTTGCATTTCTGTTGCTGTGCTTATAATCGAGGCCGTGTTTCTGATATGGAAATCTTCTGTTCTGTGTCTATCTTTCAATAATGTTGTAATATCTTTTTGAGTTTGTTCAATCTGATTTACATCACTTACTTTTACTGTAATTCCTCTTAAATGTTCTTTTCCAAATAATCTGTTTAATCCTGTGGTTATTGGAATAAACACGGCATCATCTTGATCTCCTCCCCATGGGGCAGCACCTTTCTCACTCATAACTCCAATAACTTCGAAAGGAATGTTTTTAATTAATATGTATCTGCCAATAAAATTTGTTTCTTCGGGGAATAACGTGTTAGCAACTGTCTTTCCTAACACAGCCACTGCTGCACGGTTAGAGACATCTCTTGTATCAAAAAAACTACCTAATCCTATGCTCCAATCACGAGCAAGAGGAAATTCTTGATTAACGCCATTTATGGTGGTGCTATAATCTATACTTCTATATTTTACAGAATATGATCCGCTACGTTCTGGTACTGATGCAATTACATTTGTTACATTTCTAATTGCGTCAGCATCAGAATAAACCATGCTAACGACATCTCCACTACCTCTAAAACCCATTACCCCTGGGCGTATAGATAATAAGTTTGTTCCCATGGCGCTGATTTGCTCTAGAACTCGTTCTTTACTACCATTGCCAATGGCAAGCATAGTTACAACAGATGCAACTCCTATAATAATACCGAGTAAAGTTAGCGATGTTCTAAATATGTTAGCCCTTAAAGATTTGAATGCGGTTTTAACGGCGTCACTGATTTCAGAGATTTCGCTTCTTATATTTGTGCCTTTATTGAAGTCTTTTTGAGAAATATCCTCTGGTGTATATTTCTGATTTATTTCTTCTTTGGTGATTTTTCCATCATGGATATGTAGAACTCTTTGAGCATAAGATGCTACTTTTTCATCATGGGTAATTACGATTATTGTTCGTCCTTCTTCTGCGTTTAATTTTTGCAATAGATGCATAACTTCTATGCCGCTTTTGCTATCTAAGGCACCTGTAGGTTCATCTGCCAAAATAATTGAAGGGTTGTTCATTAAGGCTCTACATATTGCCACGCGTTGTTGTTGTCCGCCAGACATTTGGTTGGGGTAGCTCTCATACCTGCCATCTAGACCAAGCCTATCAAGAAGCTCTTTGGCTCTTATATTCCTCTCGTCTTTGTCAAAGCCCGCATATACCCCTGGTAACTCGACATTTTCTTCGGCATTAGATGTTGCAAGCAAGTTGTATCGTTGAAATATAAAGCCGAAAGATTTGCTTCTTAATGAAGCTAGCTTGTCAGAATTAAAATATGAAACATCTTCTTTTTCTAAAAAATACGTCCCGCTTGTTGCCTTATCTAAACAGCCAAGAATATTCATTAAGGTAGATTTACCAGAGCCAGATTGCCCCATAATTGCCACAAACTCACCCTGATAAATTTCTAAAGACACATCTTTAAGAGCGTGAAAGTAGGTTTCACCAGTTTTATAGGTTTTGTTAATGTTGTTTAGTTTTATGATTGGCTTTATCATATTCTTGGTCCCATTCTAGGCCTAAA
>QKFK01000179.1 GCA_003252195.1 Rhodospirillales bacterium | reverse complement strand
ATATATAGAAGGCGATTCTGCAAAAGTGTCGCAAATGATGGCTCTTTGCCATAAAGGCCCTCCTGTTGCAAGGGTGACTAATATTGAACCTGTTAGAATACCTGATTATCCATTACCTGATGTGGAAGATGGGATATTTAAAACCGCTCCGACATACTAACAACAGATCCTTTGTATTGTTAATTACAAGCAAATTTTTAAGCAAACTAGGTGTGTATAATTTATGTTCTAAGCATAACGCAGTCTATTTATCTAAGTAGTATAGATAAGCCAAGCAGAGAGTCGGGGCAATGTTCATAAAAGTTAATGCTCCTCTACTAAATTGGTGGAAGTTTATGTAAATCCGTATATTTGCTAAATGGATGTATTGAGAATAAGGGCTAATGGTTTTTCTGGCAGAGTGTTTGGGTTGATGTATAAATTGTGGCTGTTATTTATAACCTTATTTCCTGTGCAAGCAATAATGTTGTTTGTGGTTTGATAAAGCTAAGCAATAGCTAGCTTGTTTTTCTAGTTATAATAATGATTGTTTAGAAGCGATATTGCTTTCAAATTTTTGCTTAAATACATCATCAAACTCTGACATAGCTATTTTTACCCCGAGTTTTGCCAAGCTAGTAACCCCAAAATTATTAATTCCGCATGGTACGATGCCGCTAAAGTGGCTTAAATCTGGGTTAATGTTAATTGCCATGCCGTGGTACGCTATTCCATGGCTGATGCGAATGCCAATTGCACCAATTTTTTCCTCTGATGTTGGTGTTTTTACCCAGATGCCAACTCTGTCTGGGCGGGTTTCTCCTGCAATGGCAAACTCTTGTAAGGTATCAATAGCAATTTTTTCTAGTAAATGAACGTATGAGTGAACATCAAGGTTGAAATCTTTTATTTTGATAATTGGATAAATAACTCTCTGCCCTGGTCCATGATAGGTGTATTGTCCTCCTCTGCCCGATTCGATGACAGGAAAGCGTGACTTGTCTAATAAATCGTTCGTATTGGTGCTTGTGCCAGCCGTATAAACAGGCTCATGTTCCACCATCCAAACAAGGTTTGATAGCCCTCCTTGTTTGACTTCCTCTACATATTGTTTCATTTTATTTAGGGCGTATTTGTATTCAATTAGCCCATTAGATGTTTGCCATGTAAGCATTTTTTTCGACTTTTTAACTTTTACCCTTGATTTATCTATAATTATTTGCTATCTCAATTCTGCTATTTAAGCAACAAATTTCGTATGCGGTCGTGGCGAAATTGGTAGACGCGCAGCGTTGAGGTCGCTGTGGGGGAGACCCCTTGGAAGTTCAAGTCTTCTCGACCGCACCATTATAAAAAGCTCGCTTTTCAACGCGAGCTTTTGTACTATTAGCTCTGTAGTATTCTTAAATATCAAATCATAGGGGGCTCCAAGTGTTAGATACTGAAGAAAACAAACTCGAAGATTTGCTTGAAAATAAAGCGCCTCTCGATGATGAGAGCGACAAAGAGCTTATATATACAGATAGTGGTGTTAGCGAAGAAATTGTTGAGACGATTTCTGACGCGATTGATGCTGAAGAATACGAAATAGTTAAAGGTGTTTTAGAGCACTTGCCTGAAGATGAGGCTGCGGTCTTAATTCAACAATTAGAAACAGACGATGTTAGAAAACTTGCTAAAGAACTAGGTAGCGATTTTAAGCCAGAAGTTTTGGTCGAGTTGGAAGAAGAAGTTAGAGACGAAGTTATTGATGCCATGGGTGTTAAAAACTTGGCCTCTATGGTTCAAGAATTTGAATCTGATGATCTGGTATATATTTACGAACAATTAGAAGACGATGATAAAGAAGAGTTCTTTGAGCATTTGCCTGATGCTGAAAGAAGTATCATTCGTGAGGCTATGTCATACCCTGAAGGTTCTGCAGCGCGTTTGATGCGTAAAGAATTGGTAATGGTGCCAGAGCATTGGAATGCTGGTGATGTAAAACAGCATTTGCGTGTTGAAAAAGATTTGCCAGATGATTTTTTCTCAGTTTTTGTGGTTAACCCAAGGTTTAACCCAGTTGGTAGCGTGTCTCTCGACAAGCTATTGCGTTCTGAAGACGGTGTTATAATTACAGATATTATGGATGATGACGTAACCCCAATTAATGCGTCAACAGATCAAGAAGATGTCGCGTTTACATTCCGTCAAAAAGACTTGATGTCGGCTATGGTTGTAGATGATGGCGGTAGGTTGCTTGGCGTGATTACAATTGACGATATCGTTGACGTTTTGCATGAAGAAGCATCTGAAGATATTTTGTCATTATCTGGTGTGTCTGACGGTGATATTTATCGTGACGTGTTTGAGACGGTTGGTTCTCGTATTGTGTGGTTGCTGGTTAATTTATGTACAGCATCAATTGCAGCTTATGTTGTTAGTAGGTTTGATAATATAATTGAGCAAATGGTGGCTTTGGCAGTATTTATGCCGATTGTTGCGGGTATCGGGGGTAATTCTGGACAGCAGGCTTTAGGTGTTGCTGTGCGTGGTTTGACTACAAAAGAGCTTACATCGCGTAATACTATGCGTATGATTGGCAAAGAATTTATGGTTGGCTCAATTAACGGGTTGTTGCTCGGCTGTATTGTTGGGTTGTTTGCTTCATATTGGCTTGGTGATGGTGCTATCGGCTATGTTATATGTTTAGCTATGATGCTTAATATTTTAATGGGATGTGTTAGTGGTTTTATAATTCCTGTTGTTTTAGATAGGTTGAATGTTGACCCAGCGGTTTCGTCAAGCATTTTTCTAACAGCACTGACTGATGCTGGTGGTTTCTTCATTTTCTTAGGTATAGCAAAGCTAATTCTTTTTTAATAAAAACTCTTGCGTGGCATACCCCTATAGGGTATATTTAAAGATATAGCAGTTTAACTGCTTTTCTTTTGTTGTAAAAGACTACCTTTTTAGTAGATATTGGAGAGACGAATATGAAAAAAGCATTTAGATATATTTTTGCATTATTGATTGTTTTGGTATCTGCTCCAGCTATGGCTGGGGAGCATGATATGCATATGAAGCACGACAGTGATGCTATGAGTTTACCTACTGTTCATGAAAATGTTATTCATGCTGGTAAAAAGTATCATTTAGGAGATGAATATAGCTATTCGTATGAGTTTTCTACTAGGCCAAAACTTGGTATGATTGTGGTCAAGCTAGAATTGTTGGGCAAGAATAAAAAACGTAGCAGTGATTTCCAGATAGTAGGTGATACATATATGCCTGCAATGAAAGAGGCTCATGGTAGTGGTGATGTTTCGTTCAAGCTAAATAAAGAAGGGTATTATTTGTTGCCAGTAAATGTAGTTATGCGTGGCAAATGGGTAATAGATTTAAAGTTTAGCCAAGAAGGAAAAGAAGTTCATAAAGCTAAAATCTGGTTTGAGGTTTAGCTCAAAAGGAATCTTATTATGAAAAAAACTTTATTGGTTGCGACAATGTTTTTGTTTCCGCAGATGGTTAGTGCTGGTCAAAGTTTAACATTTTTTGAGGCGCAAGCCGTAGCGGGCTATTCTGATGCAGAAGGAAAAGCAATATATCGTTCAGATTCTATGAATGCACCAATGCAGATGAATTCTATCGGAATTGACCATATTCAAAAATTCTCTAATGACGAGGGTGAGATTGGCTCGTTCTTCTTTCAAGGGCGGTTAGCTTATGATGAAGATGAGGGGAAAACAGAGGCACAAGTTTATAATGCTTATTTTAAGCTAAAAAGTGGGCTTGGAGATTTTTGGGCAGGGCATAATAGGGTGGCTTATGGTCTTGGTTCTTATTGGGATACTCATGGGGCTTTGATGCAGGGGCTTTCTATGCAAGGTGTGGCGTATGAACGAGATTGGGGTGTTGGTTATAACAAAGATTTAGCTGATGGTGGCGTGCAAGCCTCATTAACTACCGCTAGCGGAATGCCCTTGCATGCAGAAGATGGAAGTTATTTGGCTTCTCTTCGGGCTTATAAAGGGGTGCTGGGCTATGATAATTACACCATGGGTTTGTCTTTTGCGAACGGTAAGGTGATAGACACAATGGGCTATGAGGTTATGAGTTATGACCCTAAGTCACTTACTATGGGTGGTGTTGATATAGCTTTTAATCAAGATAATTTAGAACATAAATTTGAGTTTGATGCGGGGACCAAAAATGGTCAAGCCATGCAGGCTGCATTATATCGACTAGGAATAAACCTCATGGATGAAAACCGCTTAAAACTTGAATTGCAAACAACGTACCTTAAACAAGAAGGAAAGGGTAATAATATATATTCTGGAGGTCTTACGTATCTGATTAACTCTGATTTAACCTCAAGGTTAATGTATCAATATAATGAGGATGAAGAAGATAATCGTATAGTGGCTCAATTATATTATTATTTTAGGATGCTATGATGAAAAATATAAAATTCTTAATTCTTGCAATGACGATTTTATTCCCGCTAAAGGTGTTTGCTGCGGTGGGTTGCGATTTGAATGACCCTGACAGAGATGTGAAAAGGTTCTTTCCTGAAAGCACAGGTTATAAGAGTGAATATGTCAGCTTGACGGATAGAAAAATTCCGCTTGATGTAGTTGAAAAACGCTTGGGTGATAAATTTACAGGCTTATTTGAAACGGCTGAAGTTCCATACACTCTTTATAGCATATATAAGGCTAAGGATATTATCGGTTATATTCATGGGGTGAACCAAAAAAGCACTTATGGGGGTATGCAGGTTTTTATTATCTTAGATAAGAGCGGAGTAATCAGAAATTTCTATTTCCAAAAGCTCACATCAAAGGCGGCTAAAGAATTACGTTCGCCTGAATTTGGAAAACAGTTTATCGGTCTATCATTAAAAGACTTTGATAAATATGATGTGGCAAAATCACAAGGCTTAGAGAGCACAATAAAGAACCCTGTTCCCGAAGCTGAGGCTGATTTTAGAGCGGCTATGCGAGGAGTAAAAAAGAATCTTGTTTTAATGGAAGTGTTTGTATTTAATCCCAATAACAAAAAATAAAGGAGCGGTTAAATGATAAAAATCGGACAAATCGCCTATAAAAATTTATGGCGTAAAAAGACCCGAACCAGCCTAACAGTGCTAGGTATTGCCCTATCAACTTGGGTGCTAGTTAGTCTGCTAGGTTTTAACAGAGGGTATGAAAAATCTTTGAATAAAGATATTGATGGTATGGGCTTTCAAATAGTTTTGACCGCTAAGGGGTGTCCTTATGAGGCGGCAACATTGATGCTTAAAGGTGGAACGGGGCTTAGATATATGCCAGAAGAGATGGTTGATAACGTCTCGACGTCACCAGAAGTTTCGCAAACTACCTCTATGCTTATGCATGCTGTGTTTGACCCTAACAAAGGCGAGAGCGGTGGTATAACTGCTTATTTGGGTATTGATGCAACTACCTATCCTCAAATGAAGCCTTATTTGGAGTTTGCTCAAGGGACATGGTTTAATGATAACAATGCTAACGAGGCGGTGTTGGGTTATGAAGCAGCCGAGTTAGAACAACGTGAAATCGGCGATTTAATGTTAATTCCAGAAACGAATATTGAAGTTAAAGTAGTTGGAATATTAAAGCGTTCTGGTACTCAAGATGATGGTACGATTTTTATGCCACTTCGCACGGTGCAACGCATATTTGATAAAAAAGACATGCTTACTATGCTTGGTATGCGCTTAAAAAGAAGTATCGATCAAAGTGCGTTTGAAGAAAAATTATATAAATTACCAGATGTTCAAGTTGTGTCTATGGCGCAGGTTAAAAACACTATTCTTAATTTAGTCTCAAGTGCTAAGGCTTTGGTGTTTGCAATAGCATTGATTGCTTTGGTAATAGCGATGTTTGGTGTGCTTAATACGATTTTGATGTCGGTGTTTGAGCGTTATCAAGAAATCGGAATTCTGAAAAGCATGGGAGCCATGCCTAAAGACGTGTTTAAGATGATATGGTTTGAAACAACCATTCTCTGCTCGGCTGGTGGTGTGGTTGGTATTATCCTTGCCTTTAGCTTTGCGCATTTAACCGAGCTAGCGGTGAGATACTTTATGCCATTTGCCCCTAATGGGTCATTAATCGACATTAATTGGCAGGTTGCAGCATTCTCATTTTTAGCAATTACGGTAACTGGTATATTAAGCGGAATATACCCTGCTTGGAGAGCAGCTAAGGTTAGACCTTTAGATGCAATTAGGAGTGAAATATCATGAGTGAAATAATAAAAGCAAAAAACATCATGCGTATTTACGAGCGTGGCTCAGAAAAGATTTATGCCGTAAATGATTCATCTCTCGTTATTGAGAAGGGTAAAATAGTATCGTTTATTGGACCTTCTGGCTCGGGTAAGACAACTTTGATTAATGTGCTTGGTTGTCTTGATAACCCAACTAGTGGCGAGCTTGTAATTGATGGCAATGTAGTGTTTAAAGAAGGGGTTGATTTATCAGAAGTTGAGTTAACCAAAATCAGAAGAAAATATTTTGGGTATGTGTTTCAAAAGTTCTTTTTAATCCCAACTTTAACCGTGTATGAAAATATTGTTCTGCCTTTTGCATTTTATAAGGGTGAAGATGCAGAAAGTAATATTGATGAGATATTAGAAATGCTAGGCATTGCTCACCGTAAAAACCATTTACCTTCTGAGCTATCAGGTGGAGAAATGCAAAGGGTGGCAATTGCTAGAGCTTTAATCAACAACCCACCAATATTACTAGCTGATGAACCAACTGGTAATCTTGATTCTAAAAGAGCTGATGAGATTAAAGAATTATTTGTTAAGCTTAATAAAGAACGTGGAATTACGATTATCTTGGTAACTCATAATCACGATTTAGCAGATATATCTGATAAGATTGTAGAGATAAAAGACGGTGTAATTCAAAACTAAGCTTGGTTGCTTGTTGCAAAAAAAGGCCTTGGTATTTCCAAGGTCTTTTTTGTTAGCGTGTTTTTGCTTTGGCAATTTCTGTCTGTATAGTTTTAGATAAATTAGAAGCTTTTTTTACGGCTGTTTTTGTTTGTTTTTTTATTTTCTTCTTAATGTTAGGG
>QKFK01000080.1 GCA_003252195.1 Rhodospirillales bacterium | reverse complement strand
TGGTGGCCCTAATATGAACCGTAAAGATACTGAAACAGCTCTTGATTATGAATCAGATATAATGGGTCATTGTGTCGGTAAAGGTAGTTACGATGAAAATGTGCAAAATGGTTCTATACAGATTTATTCAATCAGAAGTAAAGACGGCAAGCCTCATTGTACATTTGAGGTAAAAGACGGGGTTACTATTCAGGCTAAAGGTAAGGCAAATAAGGCGGTTAAGGCAGAATATATTCCATATGTACAAAAGTTTGTTGCAGAAAAAGGAATTGAAGTAAAAGGAGATGCTTCTTATATAGGATATGTAAGGCAGGATAATAAATCATATAGCCTTTATGATTTACCACAAGGTTTTGTGGTAAAAGGAGATTTGATGCTATCTGATATTGGCTTGTTAAAATTACCTGATATGTCTCATGCTAAGGTTAATGGCATAGTTAATCTAAAGGATAATCAAGAGCTTAAAAGTTTAGCCGGTTTACCTGTTTGTAATAAAGTAGATATCACAGGCTGTTCCGCATTAGATAAAACTGCAGGTAAATTGCCTTTGTTAAAAGGTGGGATAATAAATGGTAAATGGGGAGATTTATCTTCATATACTATAGCCGAATTTTTGCAAGTTAAACTAGGTACTGATTGGGCTGAGCATAATATGCAAATTACTGAAGATGGCTCAGTGAACGTAATAGGTGATTTAAATTTAGAAGAAACTAACATAACTAACATGCCTCATGATATTAATAAATTAAACGTGCAAGGGGCTTGCAATGTATCAGGAAATATTGCTGATATTATACAGATTGTACCTAAATGTGATAAAGTTATATATGAATCTGGGCTTACTAGGTTGTCTTCTGTGTTTGCAGGATTGCCAATATTGCCACTTGGAATTCAAGGTGGACCTTGGGGTGATTTGTCTTCATTCTCGACCAAAGATTTTTTATTAAAATCTAAGGGGCAAAAATGGTTTGATGCTAATGTTGTAGAAAATGACAAAGGTTTTTTAACTGTTAATGAGGATCTAAACTTATCAGGAATGCTCATAGATGCTCTTCCTGATGATATATGGAAGTGCGATATTAAAGGTGAACTTAATCTATTGGGTAACGAGGTGGAACAAATTAAAACGTTTCCCAAATGTAAGTCGCTTAAACTTAATAAAGAATATGATTTAAGTAATAATTTTAGTTCATTGCCACTAACAGAGGATGGAATAGAATTTTCTATTTTGGGCGATTTGAGAAGAGTTGAGGCTAAAGAATTTTTATTAAAATCTATGGGGAAAAAGGCTTGGGCAGAAAAGGTTGTAGAAAGAGATGAAATAATTATAAATGATGATATCTCGATGAAAGGCATGGAGCTAACTGCATTACCCCAAAATATGGATAATATCATTATTAATGGAGAGTTTGACTTATCAGATAATCAAAACATTAGAACACTGTCAATGCCCAGAGCTAAAAAAGTTCAAATGCCATATATGCAAGAGACAAAGTCTGGCGCTTCTTTAGCAATTCCAGATGAGGTTGAGGAAATAACAATCTCTAATAAAATGCTAGGTATGTTAGAAAATTCTATAAAATCAAGTAAGCTAAAATATGTGAACTTTACTAATGAAGGGAATATCGGTCTTGATACTCTTCTTACGATGCCACGTAACGTTACATATCGTGGCAATGTGGTATATTCAGATTATGCAACTCAAGATTATGGCAGATTAGCAGAGTTAGAAAGTGATGATTTATCAGATTTGCATATAGATGGTAAATTTTATGTGACGGGTACAGGTGGTGGAATATCTTTGTCTAATCTTCCAAAGTGCAAAGATATAAATCTTGATGGTATAAAGATTAAAAACCCTAGTGATTTAACTCAAATTCCAAGTTGGGTAGAAAAGTTAGATGTCAGAAATTCTAATATAGAAGATTTGTCATTTACTAAATCTCTATCTAATTTGAAGGAAGTTAAAATAAAGCATCAAGACAATATGAGTATATTAAAAACTATGTCGCCAGATGTTGTTTTGAGTACAGGCTTTGAGTTAAAGGGTGAGCCTGATGACGATTATTCAAAATATAAGGTGAATGGAGCTTTAACATTAAGGTTTAATGATGCTATAAAATCTTTAGAAAAACTACCTCAAATAAGCGCGTTAGATATAACTAATTGTAGAAATCTGGGCAAATTTGCTCATCAGATACCAGATACTGTTAAAAAGATTAATTTGTGGCATGCGGAAATTGATGATTTTTCATCTCTTAAACCAACATCTGAGCTAGAAGATGTTTCTATTTATGAGAATAAGAATTTTTCAGATTCTTTCTTTGCTACTTTGCCACCTAAGATTAAAATACTGACTATTGGTGATTGCAATATTCAAAGTTTTAAGGGGATTGAAAACAGCCCTTCTTTAGAGAAAATATCTTTTGTGCATAATCATCATTTTTTTGCTCCAAACTGCCTTGATGCAGTGCCTGTGGAAACCCTTAAAAAAGTTGATTTCGATGGGCTTCCTAAATCATTGCAAGTGCGTAAGCAAGAGCTTGTTTATATGGCGGATTATCAGGGTGAAAAATCAGATAAACTTAAAAAGCTAAATGTCTGGTTTAATAGCCCAAAAAATAAGGAAGATAATTTAGTTAAGGCTTGGGCTTATTATAAAGTTGCAAATGAGTTGTTTGATGGCAAAAAGACTGTTGAGATAAGTTCTGATTATATGACAAATACTGTAAAAGAGCTTAAATCTACAATTAGACGTGGTGTTTCTAACATTATTATGGCAGCCGAAGTTAATTATGATGCCGATAATGATAAGGCTGGGCGTAAAGTGTTGGATATTTCGCCTAAAAATAAATCTTTGTATAAAAGGCAAGCTAATACTGGGCATAAATATATTGCAGATAGATTTGGGATATTTAAAGCTGATTTACTTTCAAATGTGTCTAAACATCCTGAGTATAAAAATGCATATGATGCTTATTCAAAAAGGCTTGGGGAGCATATATCTAATCTGCAAACAAAATTGGCTGTAAATATTAATCCAGAATTTAATAACACAAGCAAGAGCGATGATAAATCTAAAACATCGTTTAATAAAGCTGTTAAGTCTTTTTCAAATGCTGCATTTCATTACAGGAAAGAGCGTTAG
>QKFK01000024.1 GCA_003252195.1 Rhodospirillales bacterium | reverse complement strand
GAAAGTTAGGTATCGTAAAACAGATAAAGGTATGGATGTTCAGTTTGCCAATAACGTAGTTAAAATATTTAATATTGGTAGCAAAGTTGTTGTTGATGTTAGTTATGGCTTAAAAGCGCAAGAGCCAGCGGAAAACAAACATGAAGAAGTAACAATTAGTGCTTCTAATGATAAGGCAGAGCCTCCAGTTCCAGCTTCTTCACCTGCTGTTGAGGTTGAAAAAGCTCCTTTATCTACAGATGAAGCTCCAAAAGTAGATGAAGAAACTAAAGTTGCAGAGGTTGTGGAACCTGCAACGGTTGTTCCTATGGAAAAAGAACCTAGTAACTATAAATATTCTCGTGTGGTTAGTTTGAGCTTCCCATGGAATAAAGAAACAGGTGCCGCTGTCTTTAAGCGTTATGGATATATTTGGATTATCTTTGATAGATTAAAAGACATAGATTTTGACGAGCTTAAGAGAATGGGTGGTGATGTTGTTGAGGATATTGTTCAATTGCCTCACTCAAAAGCAACCGTAATTAGGATTCTTACACTACCTCAATATAATCCGACAATTCGTAGAGAAGGTTTGTTATGGATTGTTGATTTGATGCAGCAGCCAATAAGAGCATTAAATAAGATTGATATTATTCCACGTTTCTCAATTCCCGAGTCTCCATCATTGTTCCTTGCTGTGCCAGAAACAGGGCGTATGGTATCAATGGTTGATCCAGAAAGTGGTGAAATGTTGAATATTATCCCTGTATCTCAATTGGGTTGGGGCGTTTCTCCTGAAAGAGATTATCCTGAGGCTGTGTTCTTGCCTACAGCACAAGGTATCGTTATTAAGCCAAGGGTTGATGCTCTGGCTATTAAGTTAAGTAACTCAGGTGTTTCAATTGCTAATCCAAACGGTGGTTTCTCTGTTTCTAGAGATATTGACCACTTAAATGATTTGATGAGGCTAAAAAAGGCAAATGATATTGCAAGAGCTTTTGATGTTAAGACTTGGGCTAGGGGCTCTGATAAGTTTATATTAGCGGATACGCACGATATGCTTGATTTAGTTTCGACTTTGCCGAAAAAAGAGCGTGGTTGGGCAAGATTAGAATTGGCTCGTTATAAAGTTGCAAACTCAATGGGGGCAGATGCTCTTGGTGTATTACGCGTGATTGAAGATGAAAACCAAGACATTGCTAATTTACCAGCATTTTATGCGGTTAGGGGTATGGCAAACTTCTTGATGCATAGATATCAAGAGGCTGCAAATGATTTTTCTAACCCGAGCCTGGTAAATGAAGATGAAGCTGTGTTCTGGCGTGCTGCTACTGAGGCGCAAATAGCAGAGCCTGAAAAACAATCTCAAATATTATCTAATTTATCATCATACATTAGAAACTATCCTAGAGACTTAAAAACTAAACTAGCATTAGTTGGTTTGAAATCGACATTAGTAGCTGAAGATGATTTGAATTCTCAGAATTTTATAGAGATGGCTACGGACAAGAATAATACAAAATCCCAACAAGCAGAGTTAGATTATTATAGTGCTAAATGGAATGAATTTACTGGTAATTTTAATACAGCGGTTAATTTGTATAATTATCTAGAAAATTATTCAGATGATAGAAAATATAGTGCTTTTGCAAAAAGAGATAATGTTGCTCTTGAGTTAGAGGTTAAACGTATTTCTAAAGATGAGGCAGAAAAGAAATTAGAAAGTATGCGTTTTGCATGGAGAGACGGTAGCTTCGAGTTTGATACTATGAGTGAGCTGGCCGACTTATATTCATCCGATGCCAAATATGGTGATGCATTGCGTTTGCTTAGAGAAGTTGAAGGCGGTATGCCTAAAAAT
>QKFK01000130.1 GCA_003252195.1 Rhodospirillales bacterium | reverse complement strand
TGCATTTCTGTTGCTGTGCTTATAATCGAGGCCGTGTTTCTGATATGGAAATCTTCTGTTCTGTGTCTATCTTTCAATAATGTTGTAATATCTTTTTGAGTTTGTTCAATCTGATTTACATCACTTACTTTTACTGTAATACCTCTTAAATATTCTTTTCCAAATAACCTGTTTAATCCTGTGGTTATTGGAATAAACACGGCATCATCTTGGTCTCCTCCCCATGGGGCAGCACCTTTCTCACTCATAACTCCAATAACCTCGAAAGGAATGTTTTTAATTAATATGTATCTGCCAATAAAATTTGTTTCTTCGGGGAATAAGGTGTTAGCAACCGTCTTTCCTAACACAACCACTGCCGCACGGTTAGAGACATCTCTCGTATCAAAAAAGCTACCTAATGCTATGCTCCAATCACGAGCAAGAGGAAATTCTTGATTAACGCCATTTATGGTGGTGCTATAATCTATGCTTCTATATTTTACAGAATATGAGCTGCTACGTTCTGGCACGGATGCAATCACATTAGTGACACTTCTAATTGCTTCAGCATCAGAATAAACCATGCTTACGACATCTCCACTACCTCTAAATCCCATAACACCAGGGCGTATAGATAATAAGTTTGTTCCCATAGCACTGATTTGCTCTAGAACACTTTCTTTACTACCATTACCAATGGCAAGCATAGTTACAACAGATGCAACTCCTATAATAATACCGAGTAAGGTTAGCGATGTTCTAAATATGTTAGCCCTTAAAGATTTGAATGCGGTTTTAACGGCGTCACTGATTTCAGAGATTTCGCTTCTTATATTTGTGCCTTTATTGAAGCCTTTTTGAGAAATATCTTCAGGTGCATATTTCTGATTTATTTCTTCTTTGGTTATTTTCCCATCATGGATATGTAGAACTCTTTGAGCATAAGATGCTACTTTTTCATCATGGGTAATTACTATTATTGTTCGGCCTTCTTCTGTGTTTAACTTTTGCAATAGATGCATAACTTCTATGCCGCTTTTGCTATCTAAGGCGCCTGTAGGTTCATCTGCCAAAATAATTGAAGGGTTATTCATTAAGGCTCTACATATTGCCACGCGTTGTTGTTGTCCGCCAGACATTTGGTTGGGGTAGCTCTCATACCTACCATCTAGACCAAGCCTATCAAGAAGCTCTTTGGCCCTTATATTCCTCTCGTCTTTATCAAAGCCCGCATATACCCCTGGTAACTCGACATTTTCTTCGGCATTAGATGTTGCAAGCAAGTTGTATCGTTGAAATATAAAGCCGAAAGATTTGCTTCTTAATGAAGCGAGCTTGTCAGAATTAAAATATGAAACATCTTCTTTTTCTAAAAAATACGTCCCGCTGGTTGCCTTATCTAAACAGCCAAGAATATTCATTAAGGTAGACTTGCCAGAGCCAGATTGCCCCATAATTGCCACAAACTCACCCTGATAAATTTCTAATGACACATCTTTAAGAGCGTGAAAGTAGGTTTCACCAGTTTTATAGGTTTTGTTAATGTTGTTTAGTTTTATGATTGGCTTTATCATATTCTTGGTCCCATTCTAGGCCTAAAGCTATTATTTGAATTTGCCATTGGTGGGAGAATTTTATCTCCTAATTCTAAGCCATTTCTAACTTCTACTTCGGTTCTGGTGTAAATGCCTACATAGATTGTTTTCTCAACAGGCTTGCCGTCTTTATCCATAATTGTAGCTTTGTAAGCTTTGCCGTTTTCGGTGTCTCTTGCTGGGATACGTTGCCCTAAAGCTGCCGTATTTAGCAATAATACATCATTAGCAGTTTCTAGCTGAAAGAACATCTGTGTACTCATGTCGCTCATTAATTGGCGGTCTTTGTTATCAACATCTACAAGCACGTTAAATAATACGACATCATTTATAATTTCTGGAGTAGGAAGAACTTGTCTTACGGTGGCTTCCCATTTTCTATCTCCGCTTAATGTGGTAAAATAAACAGGCATGTTAGCTTTGATGGAATTTATATCAGCCTCGGCAACCTGCGCTCTAATAGTCATGATATCAAGATTAGCAACGGTAACAATTGTAGGGGCAGACATTGATGAGTTAACCGTTTGCCCTTCACGAGTTGTTTGGTCAACAATAGTGCCGTCCATAGGGGCATATATTTTAGTGTAGCCAAGGTTTGTTTCGTCGCCTTCTAAAGTTGATTTTGCTTCTTCTATTTGGGCTTCTATAGATTCCTTTTGTGCTTTTGCAACTTCTAAGTTTGTTTCACTGTCTTCTAGCGTTTCTTTGCTGACAGCGTTGGCAACAATTAATCTCATGTTGCGTTCATATTGTTTTTGCGCAAAGGATATTTGAGCCTTTTGTTCTTTTAGTTGAGCTCTAAGGGTTTTTAATTTTGCTTTATCTACTAATACCCTTGATTCATAAATCAGTGGGTCTATTTCAGCAATTAGTTGGCCTTTTTTTACGTCATCTCCAATATCAACATGGAGTTTTTTTAATTGTCCTGATACTTGAGCTCCAACATCCACATATTCCTTTGGTTCAACGGAACCTTGTGATGTGACAACATTTTCAATGTCGCCTTTTTTAAGCTCATAAACTATGCTATTTGTGGTATCTTTTGATGGGGATGTTCTGGTAATCATAAAGTGAACAAATACTGCCATGAGACCGATAATTGCTATTAAATATCTTTTTCTTATTGTCATTACGCTCTCTCCCATCTTTGTAATAATTTATGCTATCACAGGCTATATTTAATTAAAACACAAAGATGTTTCGTGGATATTTCAGCTGAAATAATAAATGTAACAAAATATTTCATTAGGTCTTGTTGTGAAATAATGTTTAGTGTATATTCGCTAATGATTATTAACATATGGAGATATGATTAAGGTGAAAAAAATATTATTAACGGCAACGGCTCTTTCTTTGTCAATGTTTGCCAATGCAAATGCTAAGGACATAAATGATCCCCTTTATCTTTTGGGAAAAGGGAGTTTTATGAGTGAGAGCATCTATTCTTATGCAAAATCTACAAATGCGACTTTTAATAATACAGGTACAGTGGCATATACAAGCAAAAAGACTAAAACACATAAGTTGCAAGAAGCGATTTCTTATGGGGTAACTGATAAATTTCAATTAGGGTTGCAATTTGCGTATTCTCCAAGTGAAGAGGCAAGGTCAAATAATGGAACCTCTATAACAAAAATACAAAATAAGGGGTTTTATGATCCTTCATTTGATATCAAATATAGATTAGTCGACGATAATGCATATACGTTAGATATCCTTGGATATTATAAAAGCAATGTCATTGATTGGACTGAAAGTGTAACGGGGTCTAGAAATGGTGCTCCTATTGGTGGTTTTGGCGGAAATTCATACGGTTTGGGGGCAAAGCTAGGTAAAGATTATGGTAATTACACCGTAACAGCTTATGCTATAGCTATTTATAATGAAGACTCAAATTTAAAAAGAAAAGAAGCCTCATCGGAATCTTATTACAACATTAGCGATTCAATGGATTATGAATTTGGTATTGAGTCACAATATAGATTTAATGAGCAATATAATGTTAATTTAGATCTATCATATCTTGAAAAAGGTAAGTTTGATTCAACCAGCCTTTCTACAAGTAGGTATGTGGCCATTAGCGGTGGAGACACATTTACAGCTAAAATGAAGTTTAATTATAATATTGATTCCTCATCTTCGGTTGGTTTGTTCGCATCATATAGCAGGCTTGATGATTTGTATCAGAGATCAGATGCTTTTCCAAACATGTCTACTTTTGTTGAAGAAGAAGACACACATGAGATTGGCGTAAGTTATAAAAAAGTTTTTTAACTTTAATTTGTGTAAATGAAAAAAAAGCGCCTGTATGGCGCTTTTTTGCGGTTGGGGTTGTGGAGTTAATTATATCTAGTGATATTTAGTTTGTTGTTGTGCTATTATTAGACAAAGTGTGATGATTAGTATTCTGGTAATACAGTACGTGTTATTATCGTTTAATTGTAAAATATATTTTTGTGAAATGGAGTTTGCTTTTTGATATGATACGTTTAGCAAAAAAATTAAACAATTTCACTAAGATGCTAGTGGTCTTGCTTCTCTTGATGGGAGTGTTATCACTACAAGCATGTGCTGTTATATCTGTTGCCGCAACAGGGGTTAGTACGGCTGTTGGTGTGGCTGTGGATACTGTTGATACAGTTGTTGATACGGTTATGTAGCATGTAATAACGTGTCTAGTGCAAAGACTGTTTTTTGTTTATTTGTGATTGATGTCACCTCTGTGCTGTGCGTTTTTGTGTTACTATCCATTAATTCTGCGTGGTAATTTATGAGGAAATATTCATAATGATTAAATCAGATGCTTTTTTTGCAAACTCAGGTGGTGGTGTCGTAAAATCATACGCAAGTGGTGCTAGTGCTGCTAATGGTTCTGCTTCTGGTTCAGCTCATCCCAAAATGAGCGATATAGCTAAAAAGGCTGGTATTGTTTTGTTGTTTGTTGGTGGGGTTGGCTTGTCTGCTGTAGGTGCTACTCTAGCTACTGCGGCTGTTTTGCCTGCTATAGGAGCTTCGGTTGCTGGTTGTGCTCTAGTTGCTGCCGGTACTGTAAAAACATTGAATTATGCTGTGAATAAAGGTTTGGGTGGTAGATAGTAAACAAAGATACTATTTTTAACTCATTACTTTTAGGGGTGTTGAATCATGAATAAGCTTAAAGACTTTTTTTCTTCGTCGATAGGTGGTGATGTAACATCATATGCGTGTGGTGCAGAAACGGTTAAAAATCCACGCATTAAATGCGCTTATAAAGCTCTTCAGAAATATGCAAAAGAATCAAAAGCCAATGTCGTCTTTGCAGGTGCTGGCTTATATGCAGTTGGAGAGATTGTTGAGCAAATGTCTTATGAAATGGGCGGTATGGAAAGTGCGGCAACCGTTTTTAACGTAACGGCGATAGGTTTAAAAGCGATGGGTGGCGTTTTAGGCGCAGGTGCTGCTGGGCAAGAGGCTAGATATATGATTAATAATAAGCAAAAAATCAAAAATGTAGCTAAGGCAATTTTTGTTAAAAAACATTCTCGCTAGTTTTGTCTAAAAATAATAAGTATTTTCTTGAGAGCGTGTTGCTATTGTGTTATATGTCATAGCAATGATGATTTTTTGTTATTGTCTCTCATGAAAGATTATAAGATGTCAAAAATAAATGAATTCTTTAATAAATCTAAGGGTGCGGAAGTAAAGTCATACGCATGTGGTGCTGAGGCTGTAAAGAATCCTAAACTTACGCAGGCTTATAAAGCCATAAATAATTTTGCAGACAAATATGCGAGCCCAATATTGTGTGTAGGGGCTGTTATGGTAAATTTTGGGAATGCTGTTTCTAAGGTAGCTCCAGCTGTGTCAGATATTGGAATTATATCAGGGGGAGCCGTCTCTCTTGTCGGTGCATATGCTGCAACTAAATCAATAATTAAGAACACGAGAGAAACCAGAAAAATTAAGAAAAATATCGCAGAGTTAGATAAGCAATTGGCTCCTTATAGAGATACGCTTGGAATAGAGCATAATAATCGTAAAAAACAGATTAAAACTGGCATCATTAGGGATGTTTTCTTCTTAAAGAAAAGAACTTCTAGGTAGATTTGCATTATCACATATAACAAAATAGACGGTATTAAGCCGTCTATTTTACAATTAAAAACTTAAGCGATAAGCTATTTTGTAATATAATTATCAGAGCCTAGCTGTTCTGCTTGTTTATTTCATAAAGGGCAATTGCGGTCGCGTTTGAAACATTTAAGCTTTCAACATCTGGAGATATTGGTAATTTTACAGTAAAGTCACATCTCTCTGATGTTAATCTTCTCATTCCAGCACCTTCTGCCCCCATTACAAGAGCGATTTTGCCATTTAATTTTGCTTCGTTAATAGTTTTTTCGGCATATCCATCCATACCAACACACCAGAATCCATTTTCTTTCAATGTTTCCATTGCGCGTGATAAGTTGGTCACTCTGCAAATTGGAACAAGCTCTAAGCAACCCGAGGCGGATTTAGCTAATGTGCCTGTTTCTGGCGCACCGTTTCTTTCTGGTATTATAACTGCTTTAGCATTAAAGGCAGCAGCAGAACGGAGAATCGCACCAACATTATGAGGATCAGTTACTTGATCTAAGATTACAACACAGGTGTTTTCATCGTTAGTGTATTTATTGCATATGTCTTCAATAAACACTTCTTCTAATGGCGCAGCAATTGCAACGATTCCTTGATGAACAGCTCCTTCTTGCAATATGCCAGAAATATATGACTTATCTTTTCTTTCTATTAAATCTAGAGGGCGATTAGCTTTCTTCATTTGAGATGCAATGCTATCAAAGCTGTCTTCTGAGACAATAACGCGTTCAATTTTACGGCTTTTATTGGCTATAAGCGCCATTACAGGGTGATAGCCATAAAACAAAACGTTTCTACCGAGGGCTATTTTAGGCTTGCTTTGTGATTCGCCCTTTTTATTGAATGAATTACGATTATTGCGGTTATTACCAAAAGATTTGTTAGACATGTTGTAACTTTCAAAAATGTGTATTTATGGCTGTAATTGAGATTATATAATGTAATTACTCAAAAACGAATGTGTATAAAATGCCATAAAAAATAAAAACTTTACAAATAGATATTGACAAATGATGCAAAATAATTTTTTCTGCCTATATCCGAGCGATTGCCTTAAGGCATTCTTAAGACGTGATTGGAAGGGTGGCCGAGTGGTTAATGGCAGCAGACTGTAAATCTGCCCGCATTGCGTACGTAGGTTCGAATCCTACCCCTTCCACCATTTAAGAGTTTCAAGGATGGCATCGTTTGTTAACGAATGCGGGTGTAGCTCAATGGTAGAGCAGAAGCCTTCCAAGCTTATGACGAGGGTTCGATTCCCTTCACCCGCTCCATTCGTATTTTTAGTTTTTGGTTCAATCATAGTAAGCTAGGCAGGGAAATAACAATGGCCAAGGAAAAGTTTGAACGTAATAAGCCACACTGTAACATTGGAACTATTGGTCACGTTGACCATGGTAAAACCTCATTGACAGCGGCAATTACGAAAGTATTAGCAGAGACAGGTGGAGCATCATTCACAGCATATGA
>QKFK01000194.1 GCA_003252195.1 Rhodospirillales bacterium | reverse complement strand
GAACAAATTCCAAGTTAGCACTACAAGAATAACCAAAAGCTTTGAGAAAGAAATGGACAAGCGTCAATCAGTTATTGATGACAAATATGGCGTAGAAGCCATGATAAAAAAATGTTCTAAAGTTGATGGCAAAAACAAAACAGCACAAATAATGAAACTTATTGATTCTAAGTGATACAAAGTTCAATTAGTAATGTAGATAATAATATCCAATCAACAAACCTCAACGCTTTAAATTTATATGCCTAATAACAATAAGGCACAGATAATTAAAACAATACTATATTGATTAATCAGTATTATATTCAAATAATCAATTGATTCGTTTTATCTAAATCATACAACACAACAAATACAGCAAATGTGTTTTAATCCTCTAAATTTATTAATTATTGCAGTAACAATATCAAGCAATTGATCTAAATAGTTATAAAATTAAACAAAACGATACAAAATAATACAATATATCCAAACAACTTAACACATTTGCGTGTGCTTCTAGTTGATTTTAATGTAGGTTTCAGGTTATAATGATTATAAGTTTAATTTAACCTATATATACTTTAGCATAGGTTAAGCAGTGTGACATATAAATACAGTTATATTTTTGTGCATTAAATTCAAGCAAACAGCTCATTAATATATTTTGTTACTGTTATAGATATAGGAGAGATACCATGGCAAAAGAACACACTAAAATGTACCCTCTATCTCTACTATGCATTGCTGGTGGTATAGTTTTATCCGGAAGTTCAAGCGAAGCAGAACTAATAAAACTAGACATCCCTGCTAAAGATAATGATTCTCCTCTTAATTACAAAAGCTCACTTACCCCAGACAAATCCATCACTGGCCGCCAAACAGCAAGGCTACAATATTTAGGTGGAATGATCGGCACAAAAACGGATAGTTCAGGCGACACATCAGGCGCAACTCTTGAAAATTGCTATAGCAATTGCCACGCGTTCGTAGATACATGCCACACTGACACAGTTCAACAATGTGCTGACGCTGGATATACAGCAACATCTTGTGCTACAGGTTACACAACAGCAAGTTGCTCTTATAATTCGACATATAAAAAATGTACTTGCTACTCAAACTGCCACACAGACACTATACAACAATGCACTGATGCTGGATATACAGCACTAACATCTAATGATTGCCCAACGGGTTCAAGTGGGTATAGCTTAGGCTCAATATGCCCTTATAATAGTTCATACGTGTCATGTGCGTCAGCCGCTACTGTGTGCACAGCAAGTGGATATACAGCAACATCATCCAATGATTGCCCAACAGGCTATAGCTTAGGCTCTGTTTGCGCATACAGTTCAAGCTATTATATGTGTGACTCATGTTACTCAGAAGCAGCTACTTGCCACACAGATTGCCACACAGATACGGCCCAACAATGTATTCTCGCTGGATATGATTACGAGCCACCTGAAGACCTTCAAGGATATTGCTCATCTGGATACAGCTTAGCAGGCATATGCCCATATAACAGCGCATATTTAAAATGCACTGCAGTAGCATGTCATACTGATACGGCTCAGCAATGTAGTGAAGCAGGATACACAGAAACATCTTGTGATACTGGATATACAGCTTCAACATGTTCATATAACTCAAGCTATAAATCATGTACTTGTTATTCGAACGCCTCATATTCAGCTAGTTGCTCTTATGGTAGTTGCTAAAAACTATAAAATATGATAGTAACATATATATGAATATATATGAAAAGTTTGATAAAGATGCAGAGATATGCATGCGCATAAATGATAAGGTTAGCGCAACCTTATTTAATACAAATATGCAACTATACCCCAATACAAAGGAATTGTGCTCGCGCATATATCATTTTTTAGAGAAAAACATTAATCTATCAATTCCTAACACCCAAATAATAGATGTCATCATACAAGGTGGGTTATCAAGCTATATATACCACCCCCAAAGTGATGTTGATTTGATTGTTCTATGCGAGAACAACAATATGGACAAAGAATCCTTTTCAAATCTATTAATAAACCTAGGCACATATCTCAGTGGTATGGGTTATAACTTCAAGCTACCTAGCGGAGAAACAATAGATTACTCTATTCGTGAAAAGGAAGATATTGGGGCAACATCTGGCATTTACTCAATAATCAGTGACACATGGGTTAGAAAACCAACAAAAGGCAATTTTAATTTTTCAAAAGCTGAATTAATCAAACAAACATATAATATATCAATAGAAACAGAGAATTTTATTAACTCTCTTCCCAAAGAATCTAACCAATACATATCGATTGATAATTGCAACAAAATGCGTGACTACTTTGAAAATATAAAAAAGCACGCAATAGCATCTGCCAAAAGTAACGGCAATGAATATAACCTTGATTATACTGCTTTAAAGCTACTCCGTAACACTGGAGAATTACATAATATGCGTGATTTCATTATATCTATGTACAACAATAATTTTATAAAGTCATTGCCGACGAAACAAGGACACTAAAAGATGAGTGCTTTAATCGATATAGATACAGCAATAAAAATGGCAATGGAAACTCATGATACATTAGACACAAATGTGTTCAGGAGTGATATGAGCATTCACCAAGACGTACTAGATTATTTTTATAAAGCGTCCAACTTTGTAGACGATTACATAAAACGAAACATTAAAGATGTTGAACTAACAGATGTTGTTTTACAAGGTGGGATCACATCTTACCTCAGAGATAAACAATGCGACATAGATATCCAGTTAATTTATAAGCACAAATATCTAAAAGATACATTTCTAAGAGAGAATCTAAAAAACATTGTCATATCCGCACGAAACAAAGGATACAACCCTAGATTTTACGACAACCGCCCTATTGATTTCTCATCTTTTGACAAAGTTGATAATATCAGCTCGGGTGTATATTCACTAAAAAGCAACCAGTGGCTATCAAAACCTATAAAAAAAGAACTAGATTTTACAGAGCATGAGCTAAAGAACTACATACTAAAAGAAATAGATAGTCACAACAATTATATTCAAACAATCTTAAATTCATCAACTTATCCAACACCATTATCTGAATGTGACAAAATAAGAGACTATTTCCACAACATAAGAGACAAAGCCCACAAAGCGGCAATCAATGGTAACAAAGAATATGATTTTGAATATATAACCTATAGAGCATTAAGAAAAGCTGGAGAAATAGGCAAATTACGGCGTTTGGTTACTAGCATATATAGCAATAGCTTATCTACTTATAATGAATAAGTTTCTTCAAAGATTATAAGAGTTTTAAACAATTCAAGAATATAATATTAAATTATGTTATCTGGATTAAAACAATGGCTGAAATAAACTTTACAAATATACAAAAGACCGCAATAGAATGCATGACGAATAATAGGCAATTAAACAGCTTTTTATTTGATAGTAGCTCACAATTACATAAAGATATGCAACCATCGTTTTTGCGTATTGGCGAGTTTGTGTATGATTACGTTAAAGACATGATTCCAAACATTACACTTGATGACATTGTATTCCAAGGAAGCTCTGTAAATTATACATATAACCCCAAAAGCGATTTAGATTTACATATTTTATGCTCACACCCCAAATTTAATGCCAAAGAATTAGAAGGTATGCTAGATGCTATATCATACGAGCTAATGCTTCTTGGATACAAAACCAGTATTAAGAACAAACTCGTAGATTACACTGCATTTTCATACATAAAAGGAATTAGCTCTGGTATTTATTCTGTATTAAATCGCAAATGGATAGAAGAACCTGTAAGACAAGAATTTGAGTTTTCATATAGTGATATCTGTGACGCCGTTATTAAAATGAGAAAAGACACTGAAAATTTTATAAGAGAACTTAGCGAAGAATATAAAGATAATTGCACCTTTGAGCAATGTGATAAAATGAGAGAATATTTTGATAACATGCGACTAAACGCCTATCACAGTGCCTCAAACGGAAAAAAAGAGTATGATTTTAACTACACAGCTTTTAGAACATTTAGAAAATGTGGTGAATATAACGAGCTAAGAAACTACATGATTATTCAACATAAAAGTGTTGTAGAAAACCCTATGTTCAAACACCACAAAAATTCAATTGATCTGTGAGATAAACATGATAAACGAAGAACTTATGAACACCGTAAAATCATGCATGAATGTCAGAGACACTCTTCCTTCTGCACTCTTTAATTCTGATCATCAGCTTAAAGAAGAAGTAAAACCAGCCTTGTTTACGGTCGGACAATTTGTAGTAGATCAGCTAAAAAAGAGAATTCCTAATATTGTGATAAAAGATGTATATTTACAAGGAAGCTCAGCAAGCTATTTATATAAAGATAAAAGTGATATTGACGTACAAATAGAAGCCTACCACCCAGACATTCGATCTTATTATTTACAAAGATTATTAGATTGCATTGTCGCTGAACTGGTTTTTATGGGTTATAACTTCGCAGTTGCAGGTAAACGAATTGATTATTGCATATTCGACACAGAGCCTGTTTCATCTGGGGCCTACTCCCTATCAAAAGATAAATGGGTATCAAAGCCACAAAAAAGAAATTTTAATTTTACAGAACAAGACTTATACGACGCAGCATACGAACAATCAATAGAAGCAGAAAAACTAACTCAAAAGTTATTTGCGAAAACCAAACAACCAGGGCTAGATGAATTACGAGAATTACGTAACTATATTTATGAGATGAAAGTTAACGCCTGCCATCTAAGCATAAAAGGAGAGCGCGAATACGATATAAATTATTGCAAACTCAAGGTATTACGCAGGAGCGATGAATACTACAATTTACGAAGATATATAATTGGCTTACATAACTCGTTGTTAAACACACCATAACAAATGAAGATAATGAGCTTATATTAACACCACATCACTAGCCAATTATTTTAAATCCAGTGATAAACGCAGTTACTTTAGTTTCCTATATACACTCCTTCATTACTAGAAAATGGAGAAAACACTAGATTGTCTATATTTTTAATTACCTAAGCTGGTAGTGTTACGCTCAAAACATAATAACAAGCCCTCGCTTAACATAAGTTCTGACTATACTATATTTAGCTCATAAAAAAAGACCGCTTTAAGCGGTCTTTTTTATCATTATTGCATAAAGCCCTTTTTATAATTATCAATCTGCTCCCTATCGATTTCAACCTTAAACCTAGAGCTCAAATCCATAATCAATGTTGAAGCCATATCCTTTTGCTCAGATTTTTTGATAGTCTCTTTAATCTTAGCAATATCTTTTGCATTTGCAGTTGGTATTTGAGACTTAAGCATTTTAATCACTACATAACCATCATTAGTTGGCACCTTATCCACATCACCTTTAGACAATGTAAACAAGCGTGCTGTAGCTGTAGCATCTAGCTTATCCGTATCAAAATGAGTTAAGGTAAGACTTGTTGATTTCAAGCCATATTTAGAAGCAATAGTTGCAAAATCAGCTCCATTTTCAATAGCTTCTTGAATCTTAGAAGACACATCTCTAGTTTGCTTCAATTTTTCATCATCAAGCCACATTTTTTCTAGGTCTGATTTAACTGAAGCAAAGGTCTTTGGTTCTGCATCTTTAATATCATCAAGACGAACCATAAACATACCACCTTCCGTCTCAACCAAGTTGCTATTCTCACCAATTATTCCGTTATAAATTTCTCCAGCTAGAGCTGAGTTTTTTATAACATTTGGCCATTCTTTTTTATAAGCTTTACCACTTGCCAATTCATCATAAGATACTTTTGAAACTTTAATCACAGGTAGATTAAATCTAGAAGCTATATCTTCTAACTTATCACCTGCACCCAAAGCATCTTTAACTTCTCTGGATTTATCATACAAACCATCATAAGCTTTTTGTAGCTTCAAATTATTTTTCAACTCTGATTTAACTACGTTTGTATCTTGTTTAGTAGATTTCTGAATATCAACAACTTGCATAATATGCCAGCCAAATTGAGACTTAAATGGAGCTGTATATTCACCTTTGGCTAAAGAGAAAACTTGTTCACTACTTTCTGCTGTTAACTCGTTCTTTGCAACCAAACCAAGCGATGTATCTTTTTCACTCTGCCCAGCAAGGTCAGCAGCCACTTTCACAAAGCTCTCGCCTTTTTGAAGCTTTGCGTAAGCATCATCAACTTTAGCTTTAGAATCCAAATCAAAAATCATTTGATTTACCAAACGTTTTTCTGGAGTTGTGTATTCATCAATATTTTTATTATACAACTCATCAACTTCTGCATCAGATATCTCAATGCTTTTCATTAAATCATCTGGTGTTAACACCATAACAGAGGCTGAACGCAATTCTGGCATCATATACGAAGCTTTATTGTCTTCATAATAACCTTCTAACTCTTCTTTGGTTGGAGATGCTGTAACTTTCATATTTGCAGCATTAACATTAATAATATCTACAGTACGTTTTTCATAGCGCTTCTTATAAATATTCTCAGCTAATATATTAGGAACATTTATATCTGTAGCAACCATTCTTAAAACGTGGTCTCTTTTAATATCCGAGCGATATGCTTCAATATATTGGTTTTCATTCCAACCTGTTCTATCTAAAAATGTATTAAACAAGCGTCTATCAAAGTTTCCATCCTTATCTAAAAAGTCTGGAGTTGAAAAAATACGAGCACGTATTGCATCATCACTAATGCTCAAGCCCATATCATCACTTGCGCCTTCAACAATTGTTCTTGAGATAGTATTTTTGACTGTATTGTCAAACAAACCCATGTTAACAGCCGTTTTTTCATCTAGATTGCCACCAAACACATATTGCATTGCAGTAATATCTCTGCGGAATTGAGTAAGAATATCAGACATATATATTCTTTTACTACCAACCTCAATTACAGGTTTGTTTTTACCTATCTGACTAACATATGAGCTAACGCCAAATAAAGACATAAAGCTCAAAGCAGTTAAACCCAACACAACTTTCATTAGCCAAGATTCTTGGAATTTTCTTAATTTTTCTATCATCATTCAACCCCAAATTATATAGAAACACAAATTTACCGCGATGATAAAGGCGCAAAACAAATAGTGCAACAAGCTTTTTGACTTTTGAACACCTTTATATAATGTGGAAAACAAAAATCTAACTATGGAAAATCAAATTTCTTTATGTTAGAACATGATAAATATTTTGGATTAACATTAAACTTTAAGGATTCATAACTATGTCAAACAGACGCCCTTTAATCGCAGGAAACTGGAAAATGAACGGTCTTACTAAAGACGGTTTGGCTCTTGCAGGAGAAATTGCTACACGCCTAAACAAAGTTGCATCACCTAATTGTGATGTTTTAGTGTGCCCTCCTATGACATTAGTTGCTGCTATTGCTCAAAAAGCAGAAGGTAGCAAATTAAGTGTTGGCGCTCAAGATTGCCATATGAATGAAACAGGTGCTCACACTGGTGACACAAGCCCTGTTATGATTAAAGATGCAGGTTGTGAATATGTTATTCTTGGTCACTCAGAACGCAGAACAGACCACAAAGAAACTAACGAAGTTGTAAAAGCTAAAGCTTCAGCTGCTATTAAAGCTGGCTTAAAAGCTATTATCTGCATTGGTGAAACAGAAGCTGAACGCGACGCTAACAAAACTATTGATGTTTGTGCTTCACAAATCAAAGGTTCTGTTCCTGCTGAATCAACTGCAGAAAACACTGTTATTGCTTATGAGCCAGTATGGGCTATCGGTACAGGCAGAACACCTACAACTGCTGACGTACAAGAAGTTCACGCAGAGGTTAGAAAAGCTTTAACCGAAGTTATCGGTGCAGAAGCTGCAAAAACAAGAATTCTTTACGGTGGTTCTGTTAAACCTACAAATGCTTCTGAATTTATGCCTCTTCCAGATGTTGACGGTGCTTTAGTTGGCGGTGCTAGCTTAAAAGCAGATGACTTCTGGGGCATTGTTGACAGCTGTATTTAAAAAACTGATAGACATATTCGAAATACTCGGATATTTTACGGTAAATTATAAAAACTTTTAAGGACGTAAAAACATGCAGACGATTCTGTTGGTTATAAATTTGTTGGCAGCCATTTCACTTGTAGTAGTTATCTTGCTACAACGCTCTGAAGGCGGAGCATTAAGTGGTTTAGGTGGTTCAAGTGGTGGCGGATTAGGCTTATTCACAGCTCGTGGCACAGGAAACCTATTAACTCGTGCAACAGCAATATTGGCTACAATCTTTATCGTAACTTGCTTGGCATTGTCATTAACCAGCAAAAGGGTAACCCCAGTAAAGAAATCTTTGCTTGATACTCCTGCTGCCTCAGAGCAGACAATTCCAGAGAGTAAAAGTCCTGAAGTTCCTTCAGCTCCAAAAGCAACTGAATAACCTTTAATAAAGGGCGGCTGATTAGCCGCCTTTTCTTCATTCTAATATTTTTTAATTTCTTAGTATTTAAGGAAGATTTTATCATGAGTACAAAATTTATCTTTATAACAGGTGGTGTTGTATCATCATTAGGAAAAGGCCTTGCATCAGCTTCTTTAGCTGCAATTTTACAAGCAAGAGGTTTCAAGGTTCGTTTACGTAAGCTTGACCCATATTTGAATGTTGACCCAGGAACAATGAGTCCATATCAACATGGTGAGGTTTATGTAACTGATGATGGCGCTGAGACTGACCTTGACTTAGGGCACTATGAAAGATTCACTGGTGTATCTGCTCGCAAAAGCGACAATGTTACTACAGGTCGTATTTATTCAGAAGTTTTAGCCAAAGAACGTCGTGGAGATTATTTAGGAGCAACTGTTCAGGTGATTCCTCATGTTACAGATGCTATTAAAGAGTTTGTACTATCTGACCTTACAGATGAAGATTTCGTATTATGTGAAATTGGCGGAACAGTTGGTGATATTGAAAGCCAACCATTCTTAGAAGCTATTCGTCAATTGGGCAATGAGCTTGGCAGATCTAGAACCATGTATGTTCACTTAACCTTGTTACCTTATATCCCAACTGCAGGTGAGCTCAAAACCAAGCCAACACAACATTCTGTTAAAGAGCTTTTAGGCGTTGGTATTCAAGCTGACTTGTTATTGTGCCGTGCTTCTCGTCATATTGATGATTCTGAGCGCAAAAAAATTGCATTATTCTGTAACGTCCCACAAGAACGTGTTGTAGCAGCTCTTGATGTTGATAACATCTATCAAGTTCCAGTTGTTTATCATGAGCAAGGTATGGACGTTGAGGTTTGCAAATATTTTGGCATAGACACTAAAGACGGTGTTGATTTAAGCAGATGGAAAGAGATTGACCACAAAGTGCGTAACCCAGAGGGTGAAGTTACCATTGCGATTGCAGGTAAATATGTTCAGCTTCTAGATGCTTATAAATCACTTAATGAAGCTCTTAGACATGGTGGTTTTGCCAATAATGTTAAAGTAAACATAAAATGGCTCGATTCTGAAGTATTTGAAACAGAAGAAGCTATTAATTATCTTGATGGCGTAAACGGTATTCTCGTCCCAGGAGGCTTTGGCAACCGTGGAACAGAAGGTAAAATCAAAGCTATTCAAGTTGCTCGTGAAAAGAAGATTCCTTTCTTTGGCATTTGTTTTGGTATGCAAATGGCTGTTATCGAAACTATCCGCAATATTGTTGGTTACAAAAACTCAGGTTCAAGCGAGCTTGGTGATTATGAACATAATGTTGTTGGTCTAATGACAGAATGGGTAAAAGAAGGTTCAACCCTAAAACGCTATAAAGATGGTGACTTAGGTGGAACCATGCGCTTAGGTGCTTATGATTGTAAATTACTTGAAGGTTCAAAAGTAAAGAATATATATGGTAACGAGATGATTTCAGAGCGTCACCGTCACCGTTATGAAGTTAACACTTCTTATGAGGCAGCTTTAAACAAAGCTGGAATGAACATTGTTGGTCGTTCACCTGATGGAGTGTTGCCAGAAATTGTTGAAAGACCAGATCATCCTTGGTTTGTTGGTGTTCAGTTCCACCCAGAACTAAAATCAAAACCATTTGAACCACACCCACTGTTTGTTTCATTTATTGAAGCTGCAGTTAAGCAATCTAGATTGGTATAGGAAAGATATTATATATGCAAAAACACATTAAAATCGGTAATTTTGAAATTGGTAACGACTTGCCTATGACACTTATAAGTGGTCCATGCCAAATCGAATCTCATGAACATGCTATTGAAATGGCTCATCAGATGAAAGAAATCACTGAAAAGATTGGCATGAAATATATTTACAAAGCATCTTTTGATAAAGCAAATAGAACATCTATTAATGCTCACCGTGGCGTTGGTATGGAAGAAGGCTTAAAAACATTTGAAGAAATCAAAAAAAGATACAACTTGCCAATCGTAACCGATGTTCACGAGTCTTCACAATGTGAAGAAGTTGCAAAAGTAGTTGATATGCTTCAAATACCTGCGTTCTTGTGCCGTCAAACAGATTTAGTAGTAGCAGCTGCTAAAACAGGGAAAATTGTGAACGTTAAGAAAGGTCAGTTTTTAGCACCTTGGGACGTTAATAACATAGTTAAAAAAGTTCAAGATTCTGGCAACGACAATGTTTGTTTAACAGAGCGTGGAACAAGCTTTGGTTATAACACATTAGTTGTTGACATGAGAGGTCTTCCTGAAATGGTAAAAAGCACAGGTTGCCCAGTAATTATGGATGCGACTCACGCTGTTCAACAACCAGGAGGCAAGGGTTCTTCAACAGGTGGACAAAGAGAATTTGCTCCAGTTTTAGCAAGATGTGCATTATCTACTGGAATTGCAGCTGTTTTCTTAGAAACACACGATAACCCAGATGAAGCATTTTCAGATGGTCCAAATTCTATAAAATTATCTGATATGGAAAAAGTTTTACTAAACTTACAAGCGTTTGACAATTTAGCAAAATCAACACTTGAAATTGGCTAATAAAAGTTATACAAACGAAGCAGTTTCAATCTAACAAATAAAGGGAAAAATTAATGAGTGCAATCGTAGATATTCATGCTCGTGAGATCCTTGACTCTCGCGGAACACCTACCATCGAAGTTGACGTAACTCTTCAATCAGGTGCTTTCGGTCGTGCAGCTGTTCCATCAGGTGCATCAACTGGTGTTCACGAAGCTGTAGAACTTAGAGACGGCGACAAAAACCGTTACTTAGGTAAAGGCGTTCTTAAAGCTGTAGAATCTGTAAATGGCGAAATCTATGACAAATTAACTGGCATGGATGCTGAAGATCAAATTCTTATCGACAGAACTATGATTGAGCTCGATGGCACACCAAACAAAGCTCGTCTTGGCGCTAATGCTATCTTGGGCGTATCTTTAGCTGTTGCTAAAGCTGCTGCTGATGAAGCTGGTCTTCCTTTATACCGCTACATTGGTGGTTCAATGGCTCACACATTGCCAGTTCCTATGATGAACATCATTAACGGTGGTCAACATGCTGACAATCCGATTGATATCCAAGAATTCATGATTATGCCTGTTTCAGCTACATCAATCAAAGATGCTATCCGTATGGGTGCAGAAATCTTCCAAGCTTTGAAGAAAAACTTAAAAGCTGCTGGTCACAACACAAACGTTGGTGACGAAGGTGGATTCGCTCCTGCATTAAAAAGTGCTGACGAAGCTCTTTCATTCATCATGAAAGCTATTGAAACAGCTGGTTACAAACCAAAAGATGACGTTATGATCGCTATCGATGCTGCTTCTTCAGAGTTCTACAAAGATGGCAAATACGTTCTTGAAGGCGAAGGCAAAACTTTAGATTCTAAAGGCATGGTTGAATATTATGGCAACATGATTAACAACTACCCTATCTTCTCAATCGAAGATGGTATGGCTGAAGATGACTGGGAAGGTTGGAAACTTTTAACTGATGCTTTCGGTGGTAAAGTTCAATTAGTTGGTGACGATTTATTCGTAACAAACCCAGCTCGTCTTGTTCAAGGTATTGAAAAAGATATCGCTAACTCAATCTTGGTTAAAGTTAACCAAATCGGTACATTAACTGAGACTTTAGAAGCTGTTAACATGGCTCACAAAGCAAAATATTCAGCAGTTCTTTCTCACCGTTCAGGTGAAACAGAAGATGCAACAATTGCTGATATCGCTGTTGCTACAAATTGTGGTCAAATCAAAACTGGTTCTATGTCACGTTCAGACCGTATGGCTAAGTACAACCAACTTATCCGTATCGAAGAAGAACTTATGGGTACAGCACAATACGCTGGCAAAAGCATCTTGAAAAAAGGTTGCGGTTGCTGCTGCGGAAAGTAAGTAATCTTACATAAAGCTAAAAAATAGAGAGAGCTCTTTGCTCTCTCTTTTTTTATGTGCAAATTTCCATGAATCTTGATTCCGTAAAGATGTTATTAAGCTTTATCTGCTGTTATAAATATATGGAGATAAATAACAACTTCTCCTCTTAGCCAGAAAGCTTGTTTTATTTTAAGGACAAAAGCGTTAGAAAATGCAGAATATAGCCTCTGAAATCCAACGTCGTATGCGATATGCGTCTATGCCACTACTTGGTATGTTGCTACTCGTATATTTCGGCTACCATGCCGTTAATGGAGAAAGAGGGATTCGCAGATATTATGCCCTAAAAAAAGAAATAGCAGAAACTCAAAAAATCGCCCTTAAATATAAACAAGAACGCCAAAGCTTAGAAAAAGAAGTAAAACTCCTCTCACCAGAAAGCTTAGACTTAGATTTGCTAGAAGAACGCTCCCGTGCTGTCTTAAACATGGGCAAATCAAACGAAGTCGTCATTTTATATGATGAAAACAAATAAGATAATTCTTCAACTAATACATATCATTCCCAATATATTATTTATATTGGTCTTAGCGTTATTCTATAAGATAAACATCTGGTATATTTACTTCTACGCACAAGAGCTTACAAGCGCAAATAACAAACGAATCTACCTAGGCAAACTAGGTGAAATAAATCAATATTTCCCTCTACTCACATACACATTGATAACTCTTATATGCAGCTACTTTTTTACTCATATATATAAAAAAATATTCAACAAAAACGCCCTAACAGTTACCCGATATCTTCTAGTCATACTTAGCGCTTTCTTACTGTTTATATCGCTTCTCGTAACTTATTTTAACACCCTATAACTTATGCTAAGAAACAAAAGTCGCACCAACCTAAATCACGATGGATCAGGTGAGTATTTAGAGAGTAAATGACACAAGCCAACATCGCATAAATTCACGGTGGATTAGGCGAGTATTAGGAGTATAAATATTTTGCAAATGAGTTTAGTAAACCTAAATGACTTGCAACGCCTGCCCACAAAAACACAGCTAACGAGGCTAGTAACAGGAGTTTAGAGTTTTTACGCTGTGAGTTTACTTTTGCGTAAATGACACAAGTAAAAATTCTAAGCGACGCATTAATAGAGCGTTAGATGCGTTTTTTAAGATATTGATGAGAGGATAACAGAAGCAGCCTTAGCCGATGGACTATCTTTGCCATAGCCAAGGGCGATTTTAGCTTCTTCTATGCCCATTAGTTGCTTTTGACGTGTTGTTTCGTTATACATCAAAGCTTCGGCCGTAGTGGCTAATTTTTCGGGCGTGCAATTTTCTTGAATTAGCTCTGGGATAATTTCTTTATCGAGCATGATATTTGAGAGGTTAACATATTTAATTTTAATAAGCTTGCGAGCTAAGAAATATGTTGTTGGATTGATGATATATCCTACCAAATGAGGAATACCACAAATAGCTAACTCTAGTGCAACTGTACCAGATGCTGCAATAGCTGCTTTTGCCGCTGAAAAAGCATCATAACGGGCAAATTCACCTTGAATGATTATTGGCTTATGCTTCCACTTAGCGGTGTCTTTTTTTACATGTTCGGCAACTGTATCAACCGTTGGGATAACGATGCGTAGATTCTCATGCTTAGCACAAAGCTTATCAACCGCTTTTTCAAACACAGGTAAAAGCTTTGAAACCTCATTATGACGACTACCTGGGAGAACGATTAAAACATCTTCATAAGCTTTGATTTGATATTTGCTTCTAAACTCCCCTGCTTTGCCCTTATCTGCGCCGCCTTCTATAACTGGGTGACCAACAAAGGTAGTTTTAAGCCCATGAGGGGTAAAATATTTATCTTCATATGGCAGTAGGGTTAAAAGCTCATCAACATAAGCCCCCATAGTTTTAGCGCGTTTCTTTTTCCATGCCCAAACTTGTGGTGCAACATAATGAATGATATGAGTTTTATTGCCTTTGTCTTTTAGCTTTTTAGCGATGCGTGAGCAAAAGCTCCAACTATCGATAGTTACAATCACATCTGGCTTTTTAGCCTCAATGTCTTTTATTGTTTGTTTAATCAGAGATAAAACTTTAGGGATTTTTGGCACTACTTCTAATAGCCCCATAATTGCTAAATCTTTAATATCAAACAAGCTGGGCAACCCTACCTCTATCATAGTCTCACCCCCCACACCTGCAAATTCTGCATTGGGGTTTTGAGCCTTAATCGCCCGCATTAACCTTGCACCAAGCAAATCGCCCGATGGCTCACCAGCTATTAAATATATTAAAGGAGCATTAGAACTCATCTGGGTTAATCCCTATTACAAACAAGCCTAATTCATCAGCCTTTTTAACCAATGCACCATGATTAACCACCAAAGCATTACCAGCGTGAACAGCTATGCCACGCAAAGATGAAGCATGAGCATTTTCAACCGTAGAAACGCCAATGGTCGGCAAATCAACTCGGCGTTCTTGCTCGGGCTTTTTGAGCTTAACTAAAACGCCGCCTAAGCCTTTACGATGTAAATCTTTACAACGTTTGATTAAATTATCGGTACCTTCAATAGCCTCAACCCCAAGCACCAAACCTTGCTGAATGATTACGGATTGACCAACATCGGCAGCACCAAGAACTTTAGCAACACCAACACCTTTAGCAATGTCTTTTAATGCCTGTTCATCTGGCTTATGCTTACCAAGAATTCCATGAGGAGCTAAAAAGTCAGGCATAATGTCATCTATGCCTTTTACAACAAAACCCCTATTCTCAAGTTCATGCACTACAGCACTTAACAAACCATCATCACCGAATGATTTGGTCATAACCTTTAACGCCAGCCATAATGAGGCAAAATCTGGTTTGAGCTCTGCGAATGAAGGGCGACGCACAGTGCCAATCATTACAATCTCTGGAGCATTTTGCTCTTTGAATGCTTTTAAGATTTTAGCTGCATGACCAAGGCGATACCAACTATGAGGAATATCACCTGTGATATCAGCTTTATTGGCATTGCCTTTAAGAGCAACAACATAAAAGTCTCTTCCGCTTTTTTTGCAGAATTCAATAAGCATGCGAGGGATTTCTCCCCCGCCTGCAATTATGCCTAATTTTGGTTTTATTTCTTCGCTCATGCTACCCTGTTTTGTGGCTTGCCTTGAGCAAAGCATTTGATATTTTCAATTGTGGTATCAATAAGTCTTTTTCTAGCTTCAAAGCTACCCCATGCAATGTGAGGAGTAACGATAATATCTTTATGACCCACAAGTAGGTTATCTTTTTTAGGAGGTTCATCAACCAACACATCAAGATATGCTCTGGCGATTTTACCACTATTTACAGCATCAAGAAGGTGAAGGTCTTTATCTTTAACTACGCCACCACGAGCAAGGTTTAAGATAACAGCACCATCTTTACATGCGTCAAATAATTCTTTATTTGCGAGCTCTTTAGTTTGTTCACTAAGTGGGCAGTTAAAGCTAACAAAATCTGCATCTGCGACAGCTTGTTTTAGCTCAACCTTGCCATCTTTAAGAGGTCTACCTGGAATAGCAGCGTTTATAACTTCCATTCCCATAGCTTCGGCAATTTGTTTTACCTTACTACCAATATTACCCATACCAACAATAGCCAGTTTTTTACTAGCTAGCTCAACAATCTTTTGAGTAAAGAAGCAGAAACAACCGCTCCACTTACCTTCTTGAACTTGCTTATTATGCTCTCTAACTCCAATTGCATAATCTAAGATATATGCAATAGTAAGTTGAGCAACTGAATCAGTTGAATATGCAGGAACATTGCAAACTACAATATCTCTTTCTTTGGCATAAGATAGGTCAACATTGTTAAAACCAGTAGCGGTTACCGCCACCATTTTAAGGTTCGGTAAAGCTTCCATAGCAGCTTTATCTACATTCACCTTATTAGTAACTATTACTTCAAAATCTTTAGCTCTGGCAATAAATTCAGCTGCAGAAGTATCATTAAATATTTCTACATTACCAACAGATTTAAGAGCGTCCCAAAGATTTGTTTCACCTTGGTCGGCAGCAAAAGAATCTAATACAACAATATTAACCATCTTATTCTCCTTAATTTTCCTATTCAGGCTGACATACTGGACGGCTAGAATCTTCTTTCATAAAGTTTACGATATCCATTACCGGCTCAATATTAGCAAACATATTGGAGGTATCTTCAAGTCTTTCGGCAAATGTACCCTCTTTAGCAAAGAGCATACGATACGCACCTCTAAGGCTCTTAATTTCGTCACGAGTAAAGCCACGACGTTTCAAACCAATTACGTTAAGTCCGTTTAATCTGGCTCTATCGCCAATAACCATGCCGTAAGGGATTACATCTTGCTCTACACCACTCATTCCACCAACCATAGCATGTTTACCTACTCGGCAGAACTGATGAACCGCGCTATTGCCTCCTAGAATAACGTAGTCATTCAAATGAACATGTCCACCAATAACAGCATTATTTGTCATAATAACATTATTACCAACGACACAATCATGAGCTATGTGTGAGTTTACCATAAACAAGCCATTATCACCAACGATTGTTCTAGATTTATCAATTGGTGTTCCTAAGTGCATTGTAACATGCTCACGGATTACATTGTTTTTACCAATAATAAGCTCAGCTTCAATATCCATATATTTTAGATGTTGAGCGCCTTGACCAAGAACAGCAAAAGGAAATACTTTTGTGCCTTCGCCAATAGTGGTTTTACCTGCAACAACTACGTTAGAACGAAGCTCTACATTCTCACCGATAGTAACAGAAGGGCCAATTACGCAAAATGGTCCAATAGTTGCGGATTCTGCAATCTGAGCACCAGATTCAATTACCGCAGTTGGATGAATATTTGCCATACTAATTGTCCATAATCATAGCTGAGAAGTTTGCTTCTGCAACTGTTTTGCCATCAACTTTAGCTTCGCCAATAAATTTCCATACAGTGCCTCTTGAGCGTTCTTTAGTAACATGAAGTTCTAATCTATCACCTGGGCGAACTGGCTTACGGAAACGCACACCATCAATGCTCATAAAATAAACAACTTTACCTGCTAATTGTTCACCCATTGAACCAACAACCAATACAGCTGATGTTTGAGCCATAGATTCAACAATCAAAACACCAGGCATAACTGGGTGACCAGGGAAGTGACCAGGGAAGAAAGGTTCATTCATAGTAACATTTTTAATACCAACAGCTTTTTCATTAAGCACAACTTGCTCAACTTTATCAACGAGCAAGAATGGGTATCTGTGTGGAATCATTTTTGTGATTTCATCAATATTGTAAGACAACATTTCTGTATTTTCTGTCATTTATTTAGACCTCTAGTTTGTTTAAGTTAAAAATTTTATTTCTTCTTTGGGCTTACTTGCTTTTGCAAATAAGTCGCTTGCCTCATAAATTGCTTAATAGGCACAGCAGGTGTTCCCATCACCACTTCGCCCGCTGGAATATCTTTTATTACGCCAGATTGAGCTGCGATTTGCACCCCATCTGCAACATTAATATGGTCAGCAATACCTGCCTGACCACCAGCGGCAACAAAATTACCAAAAACCGAGCTACCAGCTATACCAACCTGAGCTACGATTACACATCCTCTTCCAAGCTTAACATTATGAGCAATTTGCACGAGATTATCTATTCTAACACCATCACTAATAATCGTATCACCAGAAGCTCCCCTATCAATACATGAATTAGCCCCAACGTGAACATCGTTACCAATCATAACTCTGCCTAATTGAGGAATTCTAACATGCCCAGAAGGAGACATTACAAAACCAAAACCATCTCTACCAATGCTAGCACCAGGGAAAATAACTACGTTATTACCCATAATGCAATAACCGACATAAACTTGTGGCCAAATGTGACAATCAGAACCTATCACAACACCTTTATCAATCACTGAATTAGCTCTAATAATTGTATGAGAACCAATTTCTACATTTTCAGAGATGATTACATTATCTTCAATCACACAATTTTCACCAATCTTAGCACTTGGGTGAATTGATGCTTTATCTGATATGTGAGTAGCAGATGCTTTATCTTGCGGATAAAACTTTTGAGCGATCAGAGCAAATGTTAATTGAGGTTGCTTTGAAAAAAGAACCGCCACTCCGCTTGGAACTTGCTCTTTAAAATCTTCTGAGATAATACAAGCACCAGCCTTAGTTTCTTGCAATTTTGCTAAAAGTTTTTTATCTTCAAAATAACAAATTTCATCAGCTTTTGCGGCCTCAATAGAAGATACATCTTTTATAATTTTATCTTTATGTTCATTAGCTACAACGCAACCAAACTCAGTTGCTAATTTGCCTAATTTAAATGGTCCGCTTAATTTGAAGAATCTATTATCAGCCATAACAACTCCTAATGATTATTTTTTAGCTTCTGGATTAAATGTAATTTTAGTTGATTTCTTATTCATAATGGCAATTACATCATCTGTAATATTCATAGCAGGCAAGAAAAACACCGTGCTTTTGCGTGGCAAAACTAAATTAATATTTTTACTAGAAGAAATCTCTTCTGTTGCAGATAGCGTTGCCCTATTTAATGTAATTATAGAAGCTTCTATAGCTTTTAAATAAGCTTCTGTCTTGCCCCTTAACTCTAAATCATATTTTTTTGCTAGAGCTTTATATTCACCAACCATTTTATCAAAAGCCTCTTTAGAAACGAGGTTCTTTTGCTTCTCTATTTCTTCACCCTTTTTATTAAGCTCTGTTTCCATTGCTTTTTTGCGAGCTTTTAGCTTGGTATCTTCTGCGATTTTTTGTTTGATATAACTTTGATAAATTGTTGCTTCTTTTTCAATTTGCACAAAATCTATAACGCCCACAATTGCAGGGGGAATATCTGTAGAAATTGGGGCAGCTTTTTCTTGAGCATTAGCTTGGTTAGAAAATGCCCCAAGCATTACTACCGCTAGAACCAACATAAATTTATTAAGCTTATTCATTATATAAAACTCCTAAACAAACTAGAATTTTGTACCAAAGTTCACACTAAGAACTTCGTCTTTATCAAAGTCTTCTTTAATAATTGGGAAGGCTACATCAATATTAATTGGTCCCATTGGAGACTTCCACAACAAACCTGTACCAATAGATAATCTTGGTTTTGTAGAAGATTCAACCTTAGTTGCATCCATATTATCTGGCTCACCAATCATACCTACATCAACAAACAACTTAGAACTCACACCCAATTCATCAGGGAAGCCGATGGGGAATGTCAACTCACTTCCACCGTATAAAATCCAGTTACCACCAATTGAGTCTTGAGTTGTGTTATCACGAGGAGATATACCACTCTTCTCAAAGCCTCTAAGTGAATTACCACCCAAGTTATAACGATACGCGATACCAACATCATCACCAATACCGACAATATATCCACCACCAGCATGAAGTTTTAACACTGTATCATCGGCTACGGGGTAATATTTTGTTCCATGAACATCGGTTCTAACAAATTTTGCATCACCACCAAAGCCAGCTAAATCGACACCCAATGTAAGCAAATAACCTTCACTTGGATTAAGCTTGCTGTTTCTCTTATCGTATGAGAAGTCATTTCCAATAGAAGAAAGAACACTTTCTCCTTCTTGTTCTTTAATATAAGTAGAAGCATCATCATCTACGTTAGAGATTTTATCTTGCTTTAATGTATAGCTTAGTTTGTGAGAAAGCTCTTCACCATAGTCCCACGTACCATGCACAGAAAAACCTTTTGAATCTAAATCATATGAGCTTTCATCTTGCCAATCGCGTGAAGTTACAAACAAATTAGCCCCAGCTTTTACTTTTCTATCTAAGAAATATGGTTCAACAAAACCAATATCAAAGTCACTCTTTTTAGTAGCTAAAGTTCCGCTTAATGTAAGCGTTTGTCCCTTACCTAACAAGTTACGTTCTTGTATAGATGATTGCAACAATGCTCCATCTTGAGTAGACCAACCAGCACCAATTGACAAGCTTCCCGTAGATTTTTCTTCTAGCTCAACATTAACGTCCGTTTTATCAGGTTCACCAACCACTCTTTGTGGTTTAATATCTACCTTTTCAAAGAAGCCTAAATCTTGAACATCTTGACGACTTTTACGAATCTTTGCGGCATTAAAAGCATCACCTTCAGATATTCTCATCTCACGGCGTACAACTTTGTCCATAGTGCGCACATTACCATTAATGTTTATGCGATTAACATAAACTTTTTCACTTTCCTTTATCTTAAAAGTAATAGCTATTGTGCGTTTTTGCTCGTCTTTATCTACATCAGGATAAACATCAACAAAGGCATAACCTAATGTTCCAATGTAATCTGTAATTTTCTGAATAGAACTTTCAACCTTATCTGCATTATAAGTATCACCTTCTGCAAAGGTTATATAAGATGAAAAGTCTGTGTTTTTTAAATCTTCAATCTGAGGAACCACACTAGCTTTAGCAAATTTATATTTTTCACCCTCATTAATGCTTATAGTAATAAAGAAAGCATCTTTTTCTGGTGTGATTTCTGCAATAGCTGATTTAACCTCAAAGTCAGCATAGCCATTTTTCAAATAAAAACGTCTTAGCATTTCTTTGTCATAATCAAGGCGCTGAGCATCATATGTCTCGTTAGAAGAAAGGAAGTGATACCATCTTTCTTCTTTACTCATCAAAATATCTTTTAAATCAGAAGGTGAGAAATGCTTATTTCCAATAAAGTTGATTTTACGAATATAGGTAGTTTCCCCCTCATCTATTTCATAAATAATATCAACACGATTTTGAGGTCTTTGAATAACCTTAGGCTCAACCTTAACTGAGAAACGCCCCATCTGCTTATATATATCTATAATTCGGCTAACGTCTTCTTGAACTTTGCTACGAGTATAAATAGCACGAGGCTTTAATATAACTTCGCCCTCTAGAATTTTATCTTCAACGCGGTTATTACCCTCAAAGAAACGACGGTTAATAATTGGGTTCTCAAGCACATGTACAATCAAATTATCTTGAGATTTTTCAAAATAAACATCTGTAAAAAAGCCCGTTTCAAATAATCTTTTTAATGAACGGTCACTTGTTTCTGCATTAAAATCATCACCAGCATTAACATACATATAAGAAAGAATTGTATCAGTCTCAATTCTTTGGTTCCCATCAACAATGATTTTATTAATCTTCTCTGCTGATAATGCGTTTGAAGCATTTGCCACAGCAAATACAGCTAGAAATAATGTGAGTAAAATATTTTTTTTCATTGTTTAATAAAACCAAAGTTAGAGTTAAAACCACCTTCTAAATAGGCGGGTAATATCATTCCAAGTAGCAAACACCATTAAAGTAATAATAAAAGCATAACCAATTCTTGCGAATATATCTTGAGCCTTATCGCCAATTGGCTTTCTTATAATTGCCTCGATAGTATAAAACACAATCTGTCCACCATCAAGCAAAGGTATTGGCAACAAATTAATCAAACCAAGATTAACCGATAAAATTGCAATAAAGAATAAAAAGTCTATAGATCCACCCTCACTATTCGCAATTTCACCAGAAACTTCTGCAATGCGGATTGGACCTCCCAGCTCATCAGCTGAACGCACGCCTTTTATCATCTGCCACACCGCCAAAAGAGTGTTTTCGGTAGTATCATACACCTCTTTAACCGCGCTTGTAAAAGCCTCTTTAGCACCAAGATTTGTAGCTAACACATCTGTCTTCTGAACAGAGATAACCCCCAACAAAACTTTGCGAGAAACGTTACCGTATTTATCTTTTTCTTCTACCACGCGAGGTTTGACAGACAAATCAACTAGGCTTTCACCGCGTTTAACTTGGAGCTCAACATTTCCTTCATATGCAGAAGAAACTATTCTTTGGATATCGATAAAGCTTTCAATATTCTTACCATTAATTGAAAGGATTCTATCTCCCTTTTGCATACCAGCTTCAGATGCTGCAGTATTAGCAATAACATCACCAACTACAGGAGGAATAACTATCTTGCCAACAAAGGCAAAAATGCCCCAAATAACTAGAACAGAAAAAATATAATTAGCTAAAGGTCCTGCAAATATAATTGGAATTTTTTTATATTTAGGTTGGTAATGGAAGGTAAACTTTTTCTCTTCATCAGATAATTCTTCAACTTTCTCATCTGGTTTTGCAGATGCTTCGTTAGCATCGCCATACATTTTAACAAATCCACCAAGTGGAATAAGTGATATTTTCCATCTTGTACCAGATTTATCGTTAAAGCCCCAAATTTCTTTACCAAAACCGATAGAGAACTCTTCCACCTTAACTTTACACATTTTGGCAACAATATAATGCCCAAACTCATGGATAAACACCACTATTCCCAAAACAATCAAAAATGGGAAAATATAACTAACTGTCGACACCAAATAATCCATAAACTTCCTCTTTATTAAGCTATTATATCATTAGCAGACTTACGAGCCTGCGCATCAATATTTATAATTTCTTCTATAGTTCCAGCCGTATGATTTTGTGATTTATTCATCACTTTTTCAACTACTTTTGCAATATCTGTAAAAGCAATGCGTTTTTTAAGGAAATTATCAACAGCCACCTCATTCGCTGCATTCATAATTGCCGTCATAACACCACCTTCTTTTAATGCTTCTCTTGCAAGTCTTAATGCAGGAAATTTAACCTCATCTGGTGCAATAAACGTTAACGAACCAAACTTAATTAAATCTAGCTTTGGTGATGGAGCCTCTATCCTTTTTGGCCAACCTAAAGCATATGCAATTGGTGTTCTCATATCTGGAGAACCTAGCTGAGCTAAAACTGAGCCATCTTTATATGCTACAGCACTATGAATAACTGATTGAGGATGTACAACTATCTCTATTTGCTCTTGAGGCAAACCAAAGAGGTGATAGGCCTCAATTAGCTCTAAACCCTTATTCATCATAGAAGCTGAATCAACAGAAATTTTAGCCCCCATGCTCCAATTAGGGTGAGCCACAGCTTGCTCTGGTGTTGCTTTTTCCATAAAAGAAATATCTTTTTCTCTGAATGGACCACCCGATGCTGTTAGCAAAATTCTATCAATTTGATCTATTTGCTCAAAATCAAACACTTGAAAAATAGCGCTGTGCTCTGAATCAACTGGTATTAAAGTTGCCTTACAATCTTTAACTGCTTGCATAACTAGACTACCTGCACAAACAAGAGTTTCTTTATTTGCAAGAGCAACGGTTTTGCCTTTTTTAATTGCGGCCATAGTTGGCTCTAAACCAGCGGCACCAACAATTGAAGACATAGTCCAATCAGCGTCAAGCTCCGCAGCTTCAATAACCGCCTTACGCCCTGCTGCAACACTTATATTTGTTCCAGACAAAAGCTGTTTTAATTCATCATATTTTGTTTCATCCGCAGTAACAGCAAGCTCTACATTCAGCTTTTTTGCTTGTTCAGCCAGCAACTCCACATTCGCATTTGCGGTTAGAGCTTTAACTTTATATAACTCTGGATTGCGCTCAAGAATATCTACTGTACTTTTACCAATAGAACCTGTTGAACCAAATATAGTTACCGTTTTGCTTAAAGACATAATCCCAACCTTTTAGAATAGGTATTTTATAAATAATTTTAATGATATCAAAAATGCAGGAGCTGCAAAAATCAAACCATCAACTCTATCAAGCACACCACCATGACCAGGGATTAAATCACTTGAGTCTTTAACCTCAAATTTTCTTTTAATTCCAGATTCAAACAAATCACCAATCTGAGAAACAAAAGCCATAATTGAGCTAAAAATTATAACATAGATAATGTATTTAGCGTCTAGGGCTGTTTTACTGGTTGCAAAAAAGAACAAAATACTTAACAAAGAAGCGCTAAACATACCACCTATTAAACCTGCCCATGTTTTTTTAGGGCTAAGTTTTGGGGCTAGCTTTGGACCACCTATTGAGCAACCAAAGATATAACCACCAATATCCATTCCCCAAACTATAGCAAACAACCAATAAATCATTGATGGGCCGAAAGCTTCTTGTATAAGAATCATAGATTCCACACCAATTACAACATAAGGCACACCAATAGTTAAAATTTTAGGGTTTTTAATCTCTTTTTGTTTTGCCTTAAGGTAAACGAATAAAGAAAACACTGCAACCACAGGAACACCCAGCAAAATTCTACCGTATTCATGTATAAAAAATGATGTAAAAGCAGCACATAGAACTATTGCCGTTGAAAAAATATCTGTTTTACCAGTAACAATTCTTTCCCACTCCCAAGCCATCACACAGGCAATTAGAATTGCAGTTATCTGCCAGTATGGATGCCCATAAAAAGCCGCAAGCAAAGGCAATGGAATCATAATGCATGATGACAAAAATCTATTTTTCATACTGGTAACAACCTTTCTTTTTATTTCTTAACTTTTCCGTATCTTCTATCTCTATTTTTATATTCATTTATAGCTTTAAGGAAATCTTCTTCACTAAAATCTGGCCATAAGGTATCGGTAAAATACAACTCAGAATATGCTAATTGCCATAACAAGAAATTGCTTATTCTAAGCTCTCCGCTAGTTCTAATCAACAAATCTGGGTCTGGAATATCTTCAGTATAAAGACTAGACGAAAAACGAGTAACATCTATATCACTCAAAGATATTTTACTATCTTTATAATCTTGAGCAATTTTCTGACAAGCACTAATAATCTCTTGCCTAGAACCATAGCTCAAAGCGATAGTTAGATTTAGCTTTTCATTATCTTTAGTAGATTCTTCGGCTTTATTGATAAGGGCAATAAGTTCATCACCCAATCTTTCTAAATCACCAACAAATCGGATTCTAACTCCGTTCTTATTTAGTTTAGAAAGCTCATTTTCTAGATAATATTTAAGAAGCCCCATCAATACGGAAACTTCTTCCTCTGGTCTTTGCCAATTTTCTGATGAAAAACCAAACAAAGTAATATAAGGAATATTGTGCTTTATAGCTGCTTCGGTTACCCGTTCAACAGTTTTAACACCTTCCTTATGTCCAGCAGTACGAGGCAATTTTCTTTTTTGCGCCCACCTGCCATTTCCATCCATAACCAAGGCGATATGCCTTGGTTGGACAGATGTTTCTTGTTCGGTTTTACTCAAAAGCTGGCTCCTAAGATTTTAGACCTGCTTAATGTCTTTTTCTTTTGCAACAAGTGCTTCATCAATTTTCTTTACAGCATCATCTGTAAACTTTTGAATTTCACCTTCATGCTTTCTTTGATCATCTTCTGAAATTTCGCCGTCTTTCTGTAATTTTTTAACAGCATCCATTCCATCTCTACGCACATTACGCACTGCAATTTTAGCTTGTTCAGCATATTTAGAAGCTACTTTTGCCAATTCTTCACGACGCTCTTGGCTAAGAGGAGGAACTGGGATTCTAATTAATTGACCTTCTGACATTGGGTTCAAACCAAGTGAAGATTCCATGATTGCCTTTTCAACTGCTTTAATCATGCTTCTATCCCACACTTGCACAGAAATTGTACGTGGGTCAGGAATACCGATTGTGCCAACTTGAGCAAGAGGAACTGGAGAACCGTAAGCTTCAACAGTTATACCATCTAACAAACCAGTATGAGCTCTACCAGCTCTAAGACCAGAATATTCTTGTTTCAAAACCTCTACAGCTTTATCCATTCTATATTGAACATCTTTTTTAATGTCCTGATAACCAGCCATTTTTATAAACCCTTTCTTATATAACTTCTGTAAATTTACCTTTGCCGAACACTACATTAACCAAAGATTTCTCTTCATGCAAAGAAAAGACGACAACAGGTAATTTATTTTCTTTAGCTAAAGCAACTGCAGCAGTATCCATAACCTTTAAGTCTTTAGATATCACTTCTTGATAAGAAAGCTTATCATAACGAGTTGCATTTTTATCTTTTTTAGGATCAGCAGAATACACGCCATCAACTTGAGTTGCTTTAAGCATCGCATCAGCACCAATTTCAACCGCACGAAGGGCTGAACCTGTGTCTGTTGTGAAGAATGGGCAACCAGTTCCAGCAACAAAAACAACCACTCTACCCTTAGCTAAATGATGCACAGCCTTTCTTTGCATAAAAGGCTCACAAACTGTAGGAACAGCTAAACCAGACATCACTCTTGCAGGAACATTCTTTTTTTCTAGCGCGTCTTGAAGAGCCAAACCGTTCATCATTGTAGCAAGCATACCCATATAATCAGCGCTAACACGGTTCATGCCTTGAGCAGAACCAGAAACACCCCTAAAGATATTACCACCACCAACAACAACAGCAACTTCTATCCCTTTGCTAGTTAATTCAGCTAAATCATCTGCTACTTTTGATAAAGTATCTGGATCAATCCCAAAGTCCTTATTGCCCATCAAGCCTTCGCCTGACAATTTAAGCAATATTCTCTTATACTTAGGTGTTTCAGACATTACACATCATCTCCTGATCAGTTTTAAATATAAAAGCTTCAATTCTATGCATTTATACAAAAAAATAGCGACACAAACAAACTAATTTTGTGTCGCTATCTTAAATCTGTTAATAAAGCAGATTATTTATTAACTTGAGCTGCAACTTCAGCTGCGAAGTCTTCTTCTTTCTTCTCAACGCCTTCGCCAAGAGCGATACGTACGTATGAGTTAAGTTTAACTTCTGAACCGAGTTCTTTTTTAGCTTCTTCAATGATTTTTCCAACTTTTTTATCTGGATCAAGAATGTAAGCTTGCTCTGTAAGAACAACTTCTTCGTAATATTTACGAATACGGCCTTCTACCATTTTCTCAATAATGTTTTCTGGTTTGCCAGATGCTTTTGCTTGAGCAACCAAAACATCACGTTCTCTATCTAAAGAAGCTGTATCAACATCAGCAACATTCAAGAAAAGTGGGTTAGAAGCAGCAATATGCATAGCAATGTGCTTACCAAGTTCGTTCAATTTTTCAGCAGGAGCTTCTGATTCTAAACCAACGAGAACAGCAATTTTACCAAGGTTAGGTGTAACAGCATTGTGCATATAAGAAGCAACAACACCTTTGTTAACTTTAACTTGTGCTGAACGGCGAATGTTCATGTTTTCACCAATTTTTGCAATCATATCTGTAAGTTGTTCTGAAACACTTTTATCTGCACCAGGGTAAGAAGCACTTTTAAGTTCTTCAACATCGCCTTCAACATTAAGAGCAACATCAGCAACATTATTTACGAAATTTTGAAATGTGTCGTTTCTTGAAACGAAGTCTGTCTCTGAGTTGATTTCAACAACAGCACCTTTAGTGCCGCCAACAACCATACCCACCAAACCTTCAGAAGCAATACGACCTGATTTTTTTGCAGCTGCGGCTAAACCTTTTTTTCTGAGCCAATCAACAGCATCTTCAATAACACCGTTGCTTTCTGAGAGAGCTTTTTTACAATCAAGCATACCTGCGCCAGTTGTTTCTCTCAATTCTTTAACCATAGCGGCTGTAATTTCTGCCATTTTTTTGTCCTTTCGGGGAGATTTGCTAGTTAAACTTATAAACGGACGGCTTCCGAAATTTTTATCAGAAGCCGACCCTATTTCATATGCTTACGCTTAAATTTCTAAAAGTCTTAAGCTTCTTCTGATGTTTCATCATCAACATCTACGTCAGTTTCTGGAGCAGCTTCAGCAGCACCAACGTCAACGCCAGCAGCTGTCATTTCTGCTTTGATACCGTCAAGAACAGCACCTGAAACATAATCACAATAGAATTTGATAGCTCTGATAGCATCGTCATTACCAGGAACTGGGAAATCGATTTCATCAGGATCAGAGTTACTGTCGCAAATAGCAACAACAGGAACACCAAGCTTTTTAGCTTCTTTAATTGCCAAGCTTTCTTTAGTTGTATCGATAATGAAGATAATGTCTGGTTGACCATTCATATCTTGAATACCACCGATAGCTTGATCTAATTTGATTTTCTCACGTTTAAGGTTGAGAATTTCTTTCTTTGTGTAGCCAGTAAAGTCATTTTTATCTGACATCTCTGTAATATCTTTAAGATGTTTGATTGACTTAGAAACAGTCTTCCAGTTAGTAAGCATACCACCTAACCAACGGTAGTTTACATAATATTGACCGCAACGTTCTGCTGCTTCACGAATCGGATCTTGAGCTTGACGCTTAGTTCCAACGAACAAAACTTTACCGCCTTGAGCTGCAACATCACGCACAGCATTAAGAGCTTGATAAAACATAGGAACTGATTGACGAAGATCGATAATGTGTACGCTATCTTTTTTACCGTACAAATATTGACCCATTTTAGGATTCCAACGACGAGCGTGGTGACCATAGTGTACGCCGGCTTCTACCATTTGGCGCATAGTAAATGTAAGTGACATATTTTATATACCTTTTATTTTCCGGTTAAACCTCCGTAGCTTACGAGTTGAAAATCAACACCGGATCGACCGTTTAAGCATCTTAAACCATTTAAAATACTTAAGGCCGCATTGCTACGTGCGTTATGCAGGTACCTTATTACCTGTAAAAACATGCTTTGGCAAGCCGTTTTTTATTAATTTATACAAAAATTATGCACAAGATAGTTATTAGCCTCTTGCCGTATTAAAAAAGCCTCAATATAATCCGCCACATGTCAGATTTATTTGAAACAACACAAAACACATCATCAACCTACTCAGCTCGGGATATCGAGGTGTTAGAAGGGTTGGAACCTGTGCGCAAACGCCCTGGTATGTATATCGGTGGTACAGACGAGCGTGCTCTTCACCATTTAGCAGCAGAAATCATTGATAACTCAATGGACGAAGCTGTTGCTGGCCATGCAACTGTTATCGAAATTGAATTGCATGAAGATTGCAGCTTAACAGTTAAAGATAATGGACGTGGTATCCCTACTGACCCACACCCTAAATATCCAGACAAATCAGCATTAGAAGTGATTCTTACAACTCTTCACTCTGGTGGTAAATTTGGTGGTGGAGCATATCAAGTATCTGGTGGTTTGCACGGTGTTGGTTTATCTGTTGTTAACGCCTTATCTGAAGAATTAGTTATTGAAGTTGCCAGAGATAGAACCTTATGGCGCCAAACTTATTCTAGAGGTATTCCGCAAACTCCAATGACAGAAGTTGGCAAGGTTTCAAACCGCCGCGGAACTTCTGTTACATTTAAGCCTGACCCAGAAATTTTTGAAAGCAGAAGCCGTTTCCGCCCAGGATTATTATTTAGAATGGTGCGTTCTAAGGCTTTCTTATTTAAAGGTGTGGAAATCAGATGGACCTGCCACCCTTCTTTGTTAACTGAAGACAATCCCGTTCCTGAGAGCAAAGTTTTATGCTTCCCTAATGGTCTTAAAGACTTTTTAGATTTTACAATTGGTGACAAACCAATAATCAACAAAGAAACTTTTGCAGGCACAGCAGATTTAGCAGACGGCGAAGGCAAAATTGAATGGGCTATCACATGGCCTGAAACAGATGAAATTGAAGGCTTCTTTAATTCATATTGCAATACAATTCCAACCCCTCAAGGTGGAACACACGAATCTGGCTTTAGAACTGCTATTACTAAAAGTTTTAAAGATTTTGCCGATATGTCTGGCAATAAAAAAGCTAGCAATGTAAACGCTGATGACGTTCTTGGTGATGCATGCGTTATGTTATCTTTATTTATTAAAAACCCACAATTCCAAGGGCAAACTAAAGATAAACTCGCTTCTGTTAAAGCTATTAAATTAGTTGACGCCGCCACAAAAGATTTGTTTGACCACTGGTTGTCTTCTGACACAGAAAATGCCAACACTCTTTTAGAGCATATAATTGAGCGAGCAGAAAACAGACGCCGTAAAAAAACTGAAAAAGATTTAAGCCGTAAAAGCGCAACAAAAAGATTACGTCTCCCAGGCAAACTAGCAGATTGCTCTCGCTCTTCTTCCGCAGGAACAGAATTGTTTATCGTAGAGGGTGATTCTGCGGGTGGTTCTGCCAAACAAGGAAGAGACCGCGAAACTCAAGCTATCCTACCTCTTAAAGGTAAGATTCTTAATGTTGCATCTGCAAGCAATGATAAAATCAAAGCTAACAGTGAAATTAGCGATATTATTGAAGCACTTGGTTGTGGCACTAGAGATAGATATGACGAAGAAGCATTGCGCTATGAAAAAATCATCATAATGACAGATGCTGACGTCGATGGAGCACATATTGCATCATTATTGATGACTTTCTTCTATCGTGAAATGCGCAAACTTATAGAAAATGGTCATTTATATTTGGCAATGCCTCCTCTTTATCGTATATCATCTGGCTCTAAATATATTTACGCTATTGATGATGAAGAAAAAGAAAAAGTTATAGCAAAAGATTTTGCAGGCAAAAAAATTGATGTTTCTCGCTTTAAAGGTTTGGGTGAAATGCCACCTGCACAGCTTAAAGAGACAACAATGAACAAAGAAAAGCGCACCTTATTAAAGGTAACAATTCCTACAGGCGCTAGCGAAGATGAAAAAGAAGAAGCTTTTGACACAGCTCGTCGTGTAGAACACTTAATGGGCAAAAACCCAGAGCTACGTTTCCGCTTTATTCAACAACGCGCTAAATTTGTAGATGACTTAGATATTTAATTTAAGCGTTCTATCTGTCTAATTAATAACATTATACATAGCAGTCTATCTATATTGAGATTTGCATCTGTTATAAAGTTGCGTCTAACATTTGAAGCACAAAATCATCTAGCCATTCTATTCTGTCATCTTGCAGATTAGTCGCGATAGCACAAACGCCATTACCCTTAAATACTCCATGCAATAACAATTGTTCATTATCATTAGCATTATCTACGCAATAAAAACTCTTAACTAACCAACCACCTGCAACAGGGAATGGATTAACCATAACTCTATTCAATCCATATTGAGCAGATACATTATCTAGCATTGTAAAAAACATTTCCGAAGATGATTTAACTTTTTCTACACAATCAAGCATTTCAACCTGAGCATCAGTAATGTTTTTACGATTATTTTTGTCCATAATTAGATTTTCTCTTCAAAATTAAGCTTTATTCATATACACTAACTTAAATCAGCAATAAAAACAAAGTCGAATTGTAATGAGCACAGAAAAATTACAAAAAGTTTCTCCAAACAAGTTTGCCAAAGTTGTAAAAAAAATCGTTAAAATAAACGACCGCTTTAAAGAGAATATCGACATAAAGAAAGACTATAGCAGCTATGACTGCTTTCTTTCTAAAAATGCTACATATGGTTTTTGCGTTAATAAAGAAACAAAAGAAATGTGCAATGTTTTTTCTGTAGAGAAAGGGCATGGTGATAGCATAATGAAATTTGCTACAAAGCAGTTTTCTAAGCTTAAAGCTAATTGCTTTGACGGATACGTAAAAAAGTTATATGAACGATTTGGTTTTAATGAAGCCAAAAGAGAACCTAACCACAACAAAGATAAACCTGATGTTGTTTTTATGGAATATATAAAAAAATCACTTCAAAGATAACAATGCCAGAAATAATATTACACATTCCTCATGCCTCTACATATATACCACAAGAATATATGAAAGATTTTCTACTAACCGAACAAGAAATGAATACTGAATTCTTGCGCATGGTTGACTATTATACAGATGAGTTATACCAATCCGATAAGGCTATTAGAATCATATCCCCTGTTTCAAGATTATTAATAGATATGGAACGGTTTATTGATGATGAGCTTGAGAGCATGAACAGAATTGGCATGGGTGTTTTATATACTAAGACACATGATATGAAGCCTCTTCGCAACAAACCTTCTGATATTATTAGAAATAAAATAATAAATGAGTTTTACAAACCTCATCATGAGGCTTTAGATAAAGCCGCCTCAAACATATTAAATAAACATGGCAAATGCCTAATAGCGGACTGCCACAGCTTTTTATCCAAAAGACCAATATATGAAAAGGAATATGACCCAACGCCTAAGCATCGCCCTCAAATATGCATTGGTTCAGATGATTATCACACCCCAAAAGAATTAACAAACAAAGTTGTCTCCCTATTTAAAGACAAAGGTTATGAAGTTGATATAAACACTCCTTTTGCAGGATCTTTAATACCCAATGCTTTTTATGGCAAAGACAATCGTGTCTGCTCTTTTATGATTGAGACCAGAAGAGATCTATATATGAACGAAGAGACTGGCGAGAAACTAGCTTGTTTTAACACGGTAAAAGAGGATATTTCCCAGATATTACAAGAAACAAGAGATTATTTTTATAATATTTTATAAAAAATCAAAAAATACTCTTGACTTGGTTAAATAATCCATATATTAACATGCCTACAAGCTTTTATGACCCCTTCGTCTAGAGGCCTAGGACATCGCCCTTTCACGGCGGTAACACGGGTTCAAATCCCGTAGGGGTCGCCAAATAAACCGCCATAATATATGAGCGGTTTTTTTGTTGCCTAATTCTCACTATCTGAATACCCAATAATTATAACAAATTGACATTAGCAATATTCGCCATCTATAATTTGATTAATCAATAATCATATGCAGTAGGTGCAATTATGGATAAAACAGAATTCAAAGCTCTTCCTTGTGGCAAAGAAGCTGCCAAAGATAACTACAAAACCAAAAACAACTGGCTAAAGCGCGTATTAGATCGTAGCGCCACAATGCTTGAGAAAGGCATCATATCACTACGAAAATCTGTTATAGGTGATGGCATATATGTTAATGGCACACATGTTTTTATGGATAAAGAAGGCAAAGTATGTCACGGATACCAACCTGTTAAAGATAATACTATATTCCCTCCCCCTGGATATAAAGGTAGATAGTCAATGATTAAAGTAGAGAGTTATTTTGAGTTCTTAGCAAATGATGATAATGAGCTCATACTTTTATGTGAAAGCGACAACGAATCACCGCACCAACCTGTTATCATTTATGATGGTGAACAAACTGCCCTTTTACAAAGAGGCAACAACAATACCAAAAAGCTTGTTAACATAGACAAGAATGTCTCAGATATTATTAAGCAGAATTCTTCTTTATTAGTTGTAGAAATTAACAAAGGAACTGAGGATATTACATACACATATCCCGCTGCTATTAAAATATTAAAAAGGTTACCTTAAATGAGCTTTAAAGAAACATGCAAAAAAATTAGAGAAAACATAATAGAAGATTTAAATAAAGATGGCCCATACGCCATGAAAAAAGATGACGTAGAATTTACATCAAATGAACTCAAGACATTCTTTAGTAAGATAAAGAAAAATGGATTAAATATATTTTCAGGCGGTAAGGGCAACTCAGACAACAGTCAAAATATTGTAAAATCAAAACAAAACTCTCGCTAAATCCTTTTTATTGACAAAAATAGATTTTTTTGTCAAAATTATAACAATTGCATCCAAGGAGATTTATCGTGAGCAAAGAAAAAGACATATTACTATCTGAATATTTAAGCGCCAATGCTAAAAATATGTCTATCGACAAAGATAGCTTAGATAAAAAACTCACAGAAATTTATGGTTATCAGCCTACTATTAAAGACTGGCCTTTTGCCAACAATAATTATGGACTTAACTTCGGTATCAAACAAGTTGATACGATGCTAAACTCATTAGAACTTTCCTTTAATGTTTCTGACGCAACCACAAATGAAGAAGTAAGCCAAAAATGCCAGATTACCATGTCTAGAAATGATGGCGGCATCAAAACACATTTATACAGCCTCCACAGAAACCCTTATTATAAAGGTAAAGCAAAAGTTGGAGAGGCTTTTACAAAATTAATGCATAAAATGCTTAATGATAATGCAAAAAAAACAGGCAACACCAACCAATTAACCCTACACGCAGAGTCAAATGACCGTGGATATACAGGTGGATACAATTGGGCTAGCCATGCATATTCGTTCTCCGATGAAAAAGAGCTAAATTCTATGCGCTCATCATTTAAAAGTGGAGCAAGCATAAATGGCATTACGCTTACAGATGAAGACATGAAGCATTTCACTCACCCTTGCCATTTTGCAGCATTTGATTTTGGAAGAACTTATGTTGTAGATAAAAACAAAAATCTCAAGCTTACAGATGAGCAAATTAAAACCAAATCTATAAGTTGCAAGCAAGGAGAACACCCTTTAACTGACTATGAGTTAAAAAGTGGATCCACAAGCCGTTTGGCAGCTCCTTTTGGCAAATCACGTTTACTTGATAGCGAATGGTGGGGAACTTGGGAAACTGGTAATGACAATTCCGAAGCCAATCGTTATTTTAAGACTTTATGCAAAGCTCTTGATACTGGCAAATCTAGAGAAGTAGCTTATAAAACAGCCTTTATGGTTTTGAGCCCTGAATATAAAAAGGTAGTTCAAAAAGCTCGTCAACAATATCAAGCAAAGAATAATGCACTTGATAATGTGATGATGAACGCAGCCAGAAAGCCTCGTTAATTCATTAAAAACACTACAAAATTCATACAAGAAACAACATATGTGTTATGAGCTAACACCTATTTTGTGTGTAAAACTATTAGAGCATATAAGCTTTAGTGCGGAATATTAATATACTCATAGCATTATTGGATTTTATTTTAATGCTATAGATTCTAATACAAGCCGTAAAAACGCTTCTATATTAACCCCTAATTCCTTGATAAATTCCAGACAGAAACTTCTTAGCATTTGAGCCAAGCGAATGAGTGTTATAGCCACCTTCTTGCACCACCAGAGTTGGTTTATTGCATTTTGCAATAGATACCCCTAAAGCATTAAAATTATCACCATTAAAGCCCCAACTACCAGTGGGGTCTGATTTTGCTGTATCTAGTCCCAAAGCAACAACCAAGAACGCTGGATTAAACTTATTTATCTTATCTAACATTTTTTCAAGAACATGCATATATTCATCAAATGTTATAATCTCTGGCAATGGGTTGTTGATATTATAGCCTTTACCAATATCCTCGCCTTTTTCATTATCAAATCCTGTAAAATAAGGATAAGCAAATTTAGGATGACCGTGTATAGATATAGTTAAAACATCTTTTCTATTATAAAATATATTTTGCTGCCCATTACCGTGGTGATAATCGATATCTAATATTGCAACTTTACCATATTTACTCAAATAATTAGCAGCAATAGCGTTGTTAGAATAATAGCAAAATCCACCATAAGAAGCTTTTTCAGCATGATGCCCTGGTGGCCTAACTAAAGCATATGCTATTTTTTTATCCTCTAACAACATTGATGCCGCAGTAAGTGTACAATCCACCCCTGCCCGCGCTGCTTTATAAGCATTTTTATTAATCGGCGTAAAGCTGTCTATACAATAATATCCCGCATGCAAAGAACTATCATCAGGCTTTCTTTCTTGATTTCTAATCGGAAACACATAAGGGTAAACGGACTTACCATCGGGAACTTTCATTGAAGCATTTTTAATAAACTTAACATAATTAACATCATGTACCTCATGGATATATTTATTAGACCATTTATGAGACTTAATTTTCTGAACAAATGGAAGCTTATGAATTTCTTTTAATATAACCCTTAACCTTACTGGGCTTTCAACATAGCCTCGTTCCTTAATATGATGTATTTCATGTCCTTCATTAGCCACAACATAAATTTTATCAGCACAATCAACATTTGCATAAACACTAGTTTTTTTAGGCTTGGTATATTGCGCAGACCTTAAATAATATGCACCATCATGAATAGAAGAAACAACGTTAACAATATATTCCTCAGAACATAAATAACCATACTTACGCCTTAAAATTGCATCAACAGCTTTTCTCATAAAATCTTCATTTGGAAGGACATCATGATTTAATATATCTGCAACCAAATAAGGTGGATCAGTATCTTCTGGCTTTACTGGTGTTTCATATTTTGTCCCGATAATCGGGTAAACCTTATATCTCTCATAAAAAGCAAGCCTTTTAATATTTTGCTCTCTAATTTCCTTATTAGGAGACAAGACCTCATCATCAGGCAAACATTCCATCAGCAATACTTCTGACTTTAAGTTAATTGCCTCAGCCCTAACCGCCGAGTACAAAGCCCCACCCAAACCTCTACCAATATATTTATTTCTTGTCGCAATATAATCTAAATAACAAAAGTTTATATCAGGCACATGCAACAGCAATGCAAAACCATTAATCTCACCTTTTAGGTTCTCTGCTATAATCAGCCTACTTTGAAATTTATATTTAAGAGGATTATTCAGCTTAGAGGCAATAGCATTTATTTCTTTGTCTTTTAAAGCAGAGAATTGTTCTTTTAAAATAATTTTAACCTGCTCTATTGCTTCTTTATTAGCAGGAGCAGAAGCGTCTAATATGCGTCTTATTCTAATCACGAGACACCTCAAAAAGAATATATCAGACATATTATCATTATTTTATAACTCTGCACCATAAACTTTAGCATAAAATGTAAAGAGTTCATCACCCATTTATGATTGCACATCAATAAAAGCCGTGTCTTGCATAAAAAAAAGAGGCGCTTAAGACACCTCTTTTATTATTTTTATTATATAGAGATTGAAATAACTAATCTCCAGTTTGAATTCTTTCTACCAATTGTTTAACAGTAGGAACAAATTTACCACCTTGATAGAATGGGTCTTTAGCAAAGTTAAATGCTTGGTGACCAGCAAACATTAATTCGTTCTCAATGTTTCCATCATGTGCAACTGCCATAAGTGTATTATGAATACAGAAAGAACGTGGATCTGCTGTTCTACCTGTTGTAAATGGTTCTTTATCCATCCAACCAGAGAAACGACAGTGAGACAAACAACCACGACATTCAGCCATTTTTGTTTTAACGTCTTTTTGTCTTTCTTTAGTAAAGAAAACCAAAGTGTTATCTGGTGTTTTCATTACATATTCAAATCCAGCTTGAACAAATTTCTCGGCTTTTTCTGCATCTTGAGCTTTGATATAAACTGTACCAGCACCCTTAGTTGCATATTCAAAAGAGAATTCTTCAGTTTGTTCTTGAGAAAAATCAATCTGTCTATCCAAACGAGATTCTAATTCTTTAATAAAATCATTTCTAACTGCAGATGAATAGAATCCGGTCGGACTAAAGTTCTGCAAAGATACATCACCCTCTTTTAGTGAGAACAATCTATCTCTCCATTTTACACCGACAGGGCTTTCTTGTGTTAACAATGGCCTTGTACCAAATTGGAATGCTATTGGACCAACTTCTGAATTATCAAGCATATGCTCCCAATCACGAAGATACCACACACCACCTGCCATGACTACAGGAGTGTTATTTAACCCAACTTCATTCATTGCCTTACGCAATTCAACTAATCTTGGGTATGGATCTTGAGGAGCTTTAGGATCTTCTGAGTTTGACAAACCATTGTGTCCGCCAGCCAACCATGGATCTTCATATACCACGCCACCTAAAAATTCTGAGTGATTACAGAAAGAGCGTTTCCACAACAATTTAAAAGCTCTAGCTGATGAAACGATAGGATAATAATATGCACCATAAGGAACTGTAACCTCTGGCAAAGCAAAAGGCATACCTGCACCAGATGTAACACCATGAACCAAGCCTTTAGCTCCTTCCATAATGCCTTTAACAATCTGACGACTACTACCAAGTTCCCATAGCATATTCATATGAACGCGACCTTCGCCATTTGATTTCTCATATGCTATTTTGGCTTGAGCGATACCACCCTCAATTGAGGCCTTTACAAATTCTTCATGACGCTCAGTTCTGATTTTGCTTTTTAATTCTAATGGAACATAATTTCCATTTTCATCATAATTATCAGGTGTAACAGAAGAAAAAGTTCCTACACCACCAGCGTTTGCCCAAGCACCACTTGAAGCACCGTTTGTTACAGCCACACCTTTACCACCTTCAATAAGTGGCAAAACTTCTTTTCCTGAAATCAAGATTGGCTTCAAAGCCTTCATTTACTCTCTCCATTAAAATATCACTACACATGTAATATAACCAAAGTTATAACCATGTCAAAAGTTATATTTATATTTGATATATTTTTTTATGTTTCAAGGAGAAATTTTCGTAAAATTCTTAATTTAATATTACAAAGAAGATTTATCAGAACCATCTGAGTGATTTTTAAACAATGATTTCAATATCATAATCTTTTCTTCATGAGAGGCGGCACCTTCTGCCTCTAAAGATTCGTAAGTTTCTATCATTGCCACTTTTTCTTGCGCGTTATTTGCGATATTTTCGTGTTTTTGCTGAGACTTAGCCGTTAAACTCAACAACAACACAGACACAACAAACGGTAATCCAAGTGAGGCTATAGCAACAAAATCTAAGCCACCTCTTAATATTACACCAGAGCGCATCAAACCATAGGATATTATAACTTCCGATATAACCGCAACCACTCCAATTATAATCATCAATGTAGTAGCTTGAGAAGATTTTACACTATGATATCTTGACACATCATGCCAATAATCAATAGTTGACCTAGCTTTTGAGCTCTTAGACACACCTGTTGCGCTAATTCGATTAGAAGCATTTTCTTCTATCTCTTCTAACTTAGCCCACATTGTTTCAATATTTTTTTCCAATGTCTTTTGAGTTTGTTCAAGCATTTGCGACGCTGTAGCAACAGCATCTCTATTTAATCTATCAAGGCTATTTCTTGCTTCATCAACTTTAGAACGAAGAGTTTTATATTCCTCCCCTATTCTTTTTAAAGCGTGTTCAGAAGGCTCCAATCTTTCTAAGAGGCTATCTATTCTAATCTCAGAACCAGAAATTTTGCCTGCAATATTATCTGGCCTTGAGCCGATTCTAAACTGCAGAGCTAAAGCATAACCAAATGTAAAAGCCTCGCTATCAGATGCCTTCATCAAACTACGCCCAGCTTCTGGCGGAGCACTCCCAGTTGCCCCCGCAAGCATACCTAACACCATAGGACGATATCTCTCCATAGTAATCGCCATTTTACCAAGCGTACTACTTGAGTGAACAACATTTAATGATGCATATGCATCTAAACAACGCCTTATAACAGCCTCAGCTTCTTTAGTATCTATTTGCCTATTAATTGCGCTAGTTGCTACAGCAATCATATTTTCAGCGACAGACAATTGGCGAAGCACTATCTCTTCTGTTGGAATATTCTTCTGCCCTTGAGTTGAAGCCGCCAAATACCCCCATGCAGATAACTCTTCATCTGCCCATATCAATACGTCTTGAAATATCTTAAAGGCAACCTGCCCACCATTATCACTAAGGTTAAAAAATATTGGAGAAGGCAATGGAACAGGGTCCGTACTTTCCAAGCGCATACGCTCTCCAGCAACGAATCCAGAAACCAAATCTAGCTTATTCGAATCAGAAGTTGGTGCTCCAAAAACCATAAAAACCCTCAATACACGTGTTTAATACCCTCGTCATACATATAATTATTATAAATTCACCGCCAAAATAAAGTTATTTTTCAAAAAAATTATGAAAACATCATTTTTCACTCTCAAAAAAAACACATCAAATCTATATATTTCAATGCTTTACATAACGGTATTATAATACCCTTTGTTATCTAATTGATTTTATTGATTTTATTTATGTTGACAAAACACAAATAGGTTAGCATAATCGCGCCAAAGTCCGGAGATGGTGATATCAACCTTATACAAACCGGCTTTTTGGTTTTAATTTTTTAGAAAGTTGGTAGTAGAGATGAAAACATATTCTGCAAAGCCTGCTGAAGTAGAGAAAAAATGGTATCTCGTTGATGCCGAAGGTGTTGTTCTCGGAAGGCTCGCTTCTGTGATTGCTAAAGTTTTACGTGGCAAACACAAACCTACATTTACACCTCACATTGATTGCGGTGATAATGTAATCGTTATTAATGCTGATAAAGTTAAACTTACAGGTAAAAAATTATCTGATAAAGTTTACTATCGTCACACAGGTTACCCTGGTGGCCTTAAAGAAAGAGTTGCTGGTAAAGTTTTAGAAGGCGCTCACCCAGAAAGAGTTGTAACTAAAGCTGTAGAACGTATGATCACACGTAACAAACTTGGTTCACAAATCATGACAAACCTCCGCGTTTATGCTGGTACAGAACACCCACATGCTGCCCAAAGCCCAGAAGTTTTGGACGTTGCTTCTATGAATCCTAAAAACAAAAGGAGCTCAGTATAATGTCAGAAAAGAAAACATTAAGCGATTTGAAAAAAACTGAAGCAGTTGAAGTAGAAGTTCGCAAAGTAGAAAAAGACGAGTTTGGTCGCTCATATGCAACTGGTAAACGTAAAGACGCTGTTGCTAGAGTATGGGTTAAACAAGGTTCTGGTAAAATCACTGTAAACGGTAGAGACCTTGAAAAATACTTCCCACGCCCAGTTCTTCGTATGGTTATCAACCAACCTTTCGCAGTTACTAACCGCGAAAACGAATTTGACGTAGTTTGCACAGTTAAAGGTGGCGGACTTTCAGGTCAAGCTGGTGCTGTTCGTCACGGTATTAGTGTTGCTTTGAACAAATTTGAGCCAGCTCGTGGCGCATTAAAACAAAGCGGCTTCTTAACACGCGATTCACGTACTGTAGAACGTAAGAAATACGGTAAAGCTAAAGCTCGCCGTAGCTTCCAATTCTCTAAACGTTAATATCGTTGTGATAGAATTAAAAAAAGAGGTGCTGAAAAGCACCTCTTTTTTTGATTTTAAAGCACACATGCATAATTAGAATTTAGTTTGAGGATATTTAACAAAGCATTTCAATAACAAACAGCTACCTCATACTAAAATTATTATACAAATGCTATTAATCACATTACTCAGCATTTTACAAACTAGACACATAAGCAAAATTACACATATATCATTACAATCCAAACATATGGTTTTGCAAGATTAGTATATCTAATAACAATCACCGCATTTTAAGAGCTTACACTCTGATTATACATAGCGTCGATTTACCACAAACCTCCACCACCTTTATTTTAAGGTGTATTAACCGTTACAGACATTATTATCGTCAGACTGTTAGATTCACAATCCCATCACGGTTGTACAGAAACATCACTTACACCTAGATACGCAATTAAATATTAGTTTCAAACAAACCAAAAGCCCGCCAAAATAATGACGGGCTTTTTTGTGTTAATTACAAAAACTAACCTTCAATTATCGCACAGACATAGTCCATTGCTTTAACCTTAACTGTTATGTTTCTTTTCTCAATCTTACCAAGTGGTTTTTCATCACCAGCTGAGTAAACAAACTTGTCATTCACACCGCCTCTAATTTTTAAGGTAGCTTCTTTATCTTCATCGCCAAAGTTAAGAAGAGTAAATTGCAAGTCACCATCAGGCAAACGATGTAACATAACAAACAAGTCTTTATCTTCTGGTTGAGTAATATCCATAATATCTGCCAAATGAATAGAATATTCTTGGCGTTGTGAAATAATCTTTCTAAGACCATTAACAAATGAATCAGGATCTTTTAATTGCTCTGTTACTGAACCATATAAAGACTTAGCCTTAGGCAAGCCACCGATTGATTTTTCGGCATTTGGATTTGCATCTAACAAATCATAACCACCGCGGTTAATCCATCTAGTGTCACCATCAGCAACAAACTCAGGAATATCCTTTTGGTCGATTGGCAATGCACCAACCAAGTCCCAACCAGACAAACCAAATACACCTGGTTGTAATGCATTATATGCAGCCATAAGAAGGTGTAATTTTTTGATTTTCTCTTTATCTTGTTTACTAATCTTATTGATATCTGTAATACCAAGTCTAGTTGCAATCAAACCAGCGAATGTTGTACATAAACCATTACCTGACAATGCATTATATTTAACATCACCATTAATTGCGATATCGTGCATTTCTTCAATAATCATATTACGTAAAGTATCACCGAATATTTTCTCACCATCATAATCGAACTCATGATATGGGTTTTCAATAAAGTGAACTAATTCATAAGTGATTTCATCGTGGTTTTGCATATCGTGAATCATACTAACAGGAGCAATATCATGCTCTTTCATCAAGTCGTATGACAATCTGAGGAAGTTAGTTGATTTTGTTAAAATTGCATGTTGCAAAGCTGGACGAGTTACAAAGTCATATGACAGGTCAGCACCCAAAATAGAAAATTCTTTAATCTTATCGATTGCCAAATTCAATTCTTGGAAAGTCAAACCGCCCAATTTACGTGCAAACATTGCAATTGAGTTACTTGCATTAACAGAAAGTGGGTGACCTTCTGACCAACAACGATTAGGGTTCATTGAACGTTCAATTCCGAGGAATGAGTTAGCATCAAGACGAACCATTCTTGCACCAAGCTCTCTAAGACTCTTAATAACGTCACCATAGATAATGCGGTTTGCAGCAGATGTTGGATCGAGCCAGTTCATGCTTGGCTGACCAGATTTGAAATAATGCAAGAAAGCCCAACGTCTTACCTTACCATCAACACCTTCAATCTTTGCAGTTGCATCCCAACCAGATAATGGTCTGGTATCACCAGGAACACTAAACAAAACGCGTTGTAAATTACCAGGGATATAACCTTTTTCAGCTAGTTTAATAACGTTATCTGGGTGGATATTACCGCTTTTCCATTCATCATTAACTTCTGGCAACAAATTCCAATCAGCTTCATCAACTTCAACCATAGTATAAATACCAGGATATTCATCATAATTTCTTTCTGCAAGGCGGAAGTCATAACCTTTACCTGTGTGACCAGGAATGATATCGCCAGCAACTTGACCACTGAATTTTTTAGCAGTAGTTACCATTTTTGCATATTGTTCATCTGTACCAAATGCAGGTGCAATTTCTAATTTAATACGGTCAAAATAACCATCAACAGTTGGAGTTTGCTCTTTGCCTTCAATACCACCAGCAACTTTTTCTGGGCCAGTTCTAAGCAATGACACGCCCAATTTATTAAGCACTGTCCATAAACGTTCATCACCACAGAATTCTAAAAAGTTTTGTCCTTCAAAAGGCATAGTTGAATCTGGATATGAGTTAAACCAAACAGGCATCTCAGCAACAGCTTGTTTTGACTTTGGATCAGCAAAACCATTTACCCATTGTGATTTATTACCAGAGAATTTTCTTGATAATTCTTTAGCTCCTTGAAGCATTGAATTACTCTTCAACCATTCAATATATTCTGCGTCTATTGATGACATGCTCAAACCTCATTAATTATTGTTATATACGAAATTGTAAAGTTCGTAGATTGTATTTTTTTATCAAGCCTAACACAATTAAAAAATTATATATAAGAACAAAAAAAACTTTATTTAATATCACTATGAATTAATATCACCATAAACACAAATTAAGGAAAGAGCTTATTTTATGGAAATATTAAACTCTTGGCAGTTTTTATCTATTATGGCTGCCATTATGGGAAGTGGATACAACACATTTAACCAACATTACAAAATCAAACCATCTATATTGCTAGTATGGAGGGGACTTGGCGTAGCTCTAGCTGGCTCAATATGGCTAATTTGGTATGACCTACCTACTAATGTTGATTTTTATATATATGCCGTCTTTCTTGGAAGCTGTATCTCTTACCTAGATTATCGTTATTTCGATGGAGTAAATAAATACGGCGCTGGCCCACTAACTAGATTAGCTCCATTATTTATTATATTTTCAATGTCTATATGGTGGGCAATTGAGCCTACAAGTTTCTTTAACTTATATAATGACAAATTAAGATTTTATATCGTGATACTCTCAACCATAGGGGTAATTGCATCAATATATAGCATGAAAAAAAATAGTGTTGGCTCAGACGTTATAAAATTCATGATACCAATGTATTTACTCTTTATAGTATTTGATATATTCGCCAAAAAGATGTTTGCAACTGTAGATGCTAACAACACCTTTGGAGCCGTTATTGGTTACGCTATAATTGGCAGTTTTGTTGCTGGTTTCATTAACCTTATCGTTTTCATAAAACGACGAGAAAAAAGCACCCCAATATTAAAAGAATTAGCATCAAGAAAAGTAATTGAAGCAGGCATAATCGCTGTGTTTTTTAATTTAACATATATGTTATTGCGCAATCAGGGAATTTCTCAATCTCCTAACCCAGCCTATGTGTCAGCAGTACAATCATTATCTCCTGTACTAGTAACGATATATAACCGCATCATAAACTTTGACGATCGAAACAATATAAAAGCAGGATTATTCCTAGTTTTATTCTGCACATTAATTGCATTTTTTGGCAAATAATTAACAACCAAAAGAATTAGACAAAATTTATATTGCTTATCAATATCATTTATATATATTGTTCTGATATATCGGTTTAACATATTAAGGTTATAAGTATGAGAGTAACTAAACTATTATCAGCTGCCGTTGGCGGTGCATTATTATTCCCTCAATTAGCTAATGCAGCAGGTTTTGCAGTTAAAGAACAATCTATAATGTCTCAAGGAGCTGCCTTTGCTGGCTCTGCAGCTGAAGCTGGAGATGCGGGATATATGTTCTTTAATCCTGCTCAAATTACAAAATTCAAAGGCAACAATGTATCTACAGGTGTTTCATACATCATGCCTAACGTAAGCGCACAAAGCCTTGAAGGGACCCACCCTGTTGGTGGTGCCATAAGCGGTCCAAGCGTGCAAGAAGATATTGGAACAGAAGCTGCTGTGCCTAATGCTTCTTTTTCATCACAAGTAACTGACAATTTATTCGTTGGCCTTGGCATTAACGCTCCTTTTGGTATGCAAACAGAATATGACGCTCAATGGGTTGGTCGTTACCAT
>QKFK01000154.1 GCA_003252195.1 Rhodospirillales bacterium | reverse complement strand
CACCCATTGCCGATATTGAAGAAGAGGCAAAGCTAAACGCCTTATTGGGGGGTAAATATTTTATCGAAGAAGCTTTTAACATTGCCCCAGCGGTTTCTCGCAAAGAAAGAACCTTAATTCTAGCTAGGTTTATTTTGAGCTCACCATCAGATTATGGAATAGAAGCCTTAAGTGCGGAGCAAGCGATTAACTTGGCCTCTGCATTGGGCAAATTAATAGATGAAGCTCAATCGCAAAATTTGTCATTTGATAAATTAAAAGACTTAGTACCTGCGGAATTGTCAATTCACTGGCAAAAAACGCTTAATTTATTAGAGTTGATAACAAAAGTTTGGCCGAATTACCTTAAAGACATTAAAAAGAATGATATTGTTGAGCATACTAATAATCTTTTATATTTACAGGCAAAGATTTGGCAAAAGAATGCCCCAAATTACCCTGTGATTATTGCGGGTTCTACAGGTGGTTTGCCAGCGATTGATGCTATGATAAAAACCATATTATCCTTAAAAGAGGGTATGGTGGTTCTATCTGGCTTAGATAAATATATGGACGATGAGGCGTGGGCGGTAGTTGATCCATCGCACCCACAATTTGAGGTTAAAAAGCTTCTTACAAAATTAGGAATATCTCGCCACGACGTGCAAAATTGGCAAGGGCAAGAGCTAAGTGTTAGAGAAAAATTTGTTTCGATAGCGATGCTCCCTGCTAAAGCCACACACAAATGGCAAGAAATTAAAGGTAAATTCGGTAATGAGGCGATAGATAACATTAAATACCTCATATGTTCGGGGCTTAGGGAAGAAGCTCTTACGATTGCATTAATTATGCGTGAGGCTTTGCAAAATAAAGATAAAACCGCAGCCTTGGTTACGAGCGATAGAAATTTATCTCGCCGTGTAGCATCAGAATTAAAGCGTTGGGGGCTAGAAATTGATGATTCTGCGGGTATGCCATTAAGTAAATCTGTCAGTGCTATATATCTACGCTTAATTGTTGAAATGTTTTTGAATAATTATAGCTCAGTTAGTTTGCTCGCTTTATTAAAACACCCATTATGTGCTATGGGCAGAGCACCATCTAGTTTAAGAAAATTAGCAAGAATTTTAGAAAAAGAGGTTCTAAGAGGCTTCAAAAATCGTAGTGGTTTGCCCGCAATTAAGCAAAAGGTGGCGGAATTAGTCGCTAAAAAACCTGATAATATTGATTTGATTGATTTAGGCAAATTACTTGATGAATTGATAATCATTTGTGCTGATTTTAATCAGGCAATTAATCAAAATGAAGTTTCATTAGGTGAGTTAATCGCTAAACATATTGCCCTTGCTGAAAAGCTAGCCACATCAGATGATGCAAGCGGAGCAGAACGCTTGTGGGTTGGTAATGAAGGGCGAGAGTTAGCAAACTTTATAAATGAGTTAAATCAATCAGCAACAAGTTTTGGCAATATTGATGGGGCTAGTTATATTGGCATTTTCTTAGAGCTGATTAAAGATGCCACTATTCGTAAAAATTATGGTACGCACCCTCGTTTATCAATATTAGGTCCTATGGAAGCAAGATTACAACGCCCCGATATTATGATTATTGGCGGGCTTAATGAAGGCATATGGCCATTAGCTCCTAATCAAGACCCATGGATGAGCCGCCCAATGCGTAAAGAATTTGGGCTTAATGTGCCTGAATATCGCATTGGTATTTCAGCCCATGACTTTGTTGAGGCAATGGGTGCAGATAAAGTTTATTTGACCAGAGCTCAAAAAGTGGATGGTGTTCCCACCGTGCCTTCTCGTTGGTTGATGCGGTTTTCAGCCTGTATTACGGCAAGCGGAATAGATAATAAGTTGTGGTTTGATGA
>QKFK01000198.1 GCA_003252195.1 Rhodospirillales bacterium | reverse complement strand
AACCAAAACGACTTCTAATGGGGGTGTAGCTCAGCTGGTTAGAGTATCTGCCTGTCACGCAGAGGGTCGCGGGTTCGAGCCCCGTCACTCCCGCCATTAACAAAAGCCTGCTTTTATAGCAGGCTTTTGTATTTTAAATAATTGCGGTTTTTCTTTGTATGATGCGATAATAAAGATAAGTAGCGACTATACTTTGAATAAAGCCATCTTGAAGTTACTAATTGCTTTTAGCCCGTGAGGCTCACCCTTAGGCATAAGTATTATTTCACCAGATTTTAGGTTAAATATTTCTCCTGAGATGGTTATTTCTACTTCTCCGTCAATTATTTGTACCAAAGCATCGACAGGGGCGGAGTGAGAGGCTATTTCTTGTCCTTTATCAAAAGAGAATAGTGTTAATGAACTATTGTTTGCGGAGACAATGGTTTTACTAACAATGGAATCATTTTGGTACTCAATAAAATTCTCTAGATTAATTATCTTCTTTGCATAATCACTCATTTTTATCTCCTTAATTGGTATATTTTTTATATGGTGATTTTTATTTTTTTATCTATAAATTTTTGCCCTTTTTATAGCAATTTAAAAAACACGATTCCTTTTTTAGGATTTCATTTAAATTGGTAATTTGAGGTGATTTTTTTGCTAATATATACTAATGATTATAGGTGGGATTCGTTTATCAAGTAATTGATAAATATTGTTTATTTTCTTAGGATGATATTTCTATATTAAAAAAAATAAAGATAAATATCTTCTGATATAAATTTATATTGCTAAAAAAATTACAAAGGCAGATGATTCATATAGACGCTCCATTTCTTTACGTTAATTGTGATTAGAAATCGGGGCGTTTAGTTCAACTTTATTTTGGTATTATAAACGATGAGAAAATCTAACACTGTTACGACTTTTGCAGGTCGCGAAAAACAAATGGAGCAAGATGAGCCTCCACTCTCAAGTGGCGTGATATATGACATTACGCCAAAAATTAAACCTTCAAAAAAACAAAATACTTTTAATGTTATGAGCCCTAGTACAAGGGCTTTTATTGCAAGGGCATATCCAAACGTTACAGACGAGCAATGGAATGACTGGACATGGCAAATTAAAAACCGTGTAAGAACTAGAGAAGATATAGAGAAGTTTGTTAATCTATCTAATAATGAACTTGCTGCATTATCAAAAATGGGATGCCATGCTTTTCCTTTTGCAATAACTCCGTATTATTTGAGTTTAATCAGTGTAGATGATGAAAAATCTCCAGTTCGTTTATCTGTTGTGCCAACAGCTGAAGAATATGAAGTAGCTGAAGATGAGGCAGAAGATCCATTAGGTGAAGAAGATTCTAGTCCAGTACATGGTTTGGTTCATCGTTATCCTAACCGTGTGCTGTTTTTGGCAACAGACTTTTGTTCAACATGTTGCAGATATTGCACCCGCTCTAGATTAGTTGCTGGTGTGCATAGAGAAAATAAGCGCTCTCATTGGGAGGCTGCTTTTGAATATATTGAAAACCACCCCGAGATTGAAGACGTGCTTATTTCTGGCGGTGATCCTTTAACATTGCCAACCCAAACATTAGAATATCTTTTATCTAGATTGCATAAGATTGAGCATCTAAAATATATTCGTATTGGAACAAAAGTTCCAGCTGTGTTGCCACAAAGAATAACTCCATCTTTGGTTAGAATGTTAAAGCAATATCATCCGTTGTTTATATCAATCCATTTTACTCACACAGATGAATTAACCCCAGAAACAAAAGAAGCATGCAGAATGTTATCTGATGCTGGTATTCCTCTTGGTTCTCAAACTGTGCTTTTAAAAGGTATTAATGATAATGTTGATACAATGCGCAA
>QKFK01000089.1 GCA_003252195.1 Rhodospirillales bacterium | reverse complement strand
CAAGCTGCATTTGCTAACACAAAGCCTTTTCTGCTTCCGCAGTCATAACGCGTGCCTTGGAACCTATATCCATATGATGGAACATGGCTCATAGTTTGAGCAATGGCATCGGTGAGTTGGATTTCTCCGCCTGCGCCTCTTTCTTGCTTGTCAAGATATTCAAACACTTTAGGAGATAGAATATAACGACCAATAATAGATACTGTCGATGGAGCTTCTTCTGGGGTTGGTTTTTCAACTAAGCCTTTTGCTTTTACGACTTTACCATTATCGCTCTCAACGTCTAAAATACCGTATTTATAGGTTTGTTCACGAGGAACATCTTCAACCGCTACAACATTGCCACCAAGCTCATTATATAACTTTACCATTTCTTTAAGGCATGGTGGGTTTGAGAGCATTAGGTCATCTGCTAGAATAACTGCAAAAGGTTCATCTCCAACAAGGTTTTTTGCACACCACACAGCGTGACCTAGACCTTTAGGTTCGCTTTGGCGAGTGCAGGCAACATGGTAATTCACCTTAATTTTTTCTAGTAAGTCATTGCGACCTTTTGCTAATAATGCACGCTCTAATTCTGGTGATGAATCAAAGTGGTCTTCTAATACACTTTTGCCCCTGCAGGTTACAAAAATTATATCTTCAATGCCAGCTTCTAAAGCTTCTTCAACCGCATACTGAATAAGAGGTTTATCAACAATAGTAAGCATTTCCTTAGGGATAGCTTTTGTAGCGGGTAAAAATCTTGTGCCCAATCCTGCTACTGGGAATACTGCTTTTCTAACCTTTTGCATTGGCTCTCACCTTTTTATTTGTTTCCGTCAACCTCAGCTTCTGCTGCTTGATGTTTTTTTGTGCCAAGCATGTCACCAAATAATTCTGTTTCTAAATCAACTAATGTAGCAGCATCTTTAATTGCACCATAGTAATCGCCACCCATTATAGATTCATTTACGGCCATAATTTGAGGGAAAAGGCTTGGTGCTGCGTTTTGAACGTCTCTAACATATGTAAAATATATTTTGTGTAAGTCCATTGGGGTTTTGCTTAAATACATTTGCAAAACTACATAATAGATTTTTTTACAAGGAGTTGTTGCTTCTTCTTGTTTGATAATAAATTTTTCTCTTAAGATAGGAGCATTACCTTCAATGAAAAATTTAGTTCTTTCACCGTCATTGGTTATAAGAGCTTCGCCAATGATAATTCTTTCATTAGGTTTTAGTTCAATCTTTAAAGGCATGTTTTCCTCTCTGTGGGTAAAATTATAAATATGATGTATATTTATATCATAAAAAAATAAGATTGTAACAGTGAATTAAAGATATTCTATTGATATTTTTCTTTTATCGGGTAACCTTAAAATAAATTTTTGAAATAATAGGAAAAAAGCTTATGAAAAAAGTAATTTATTTATGTGCTACAATGGTTTTCTCTTTTACTACTGCGAATGCAATGGCTGCAAGTGCGGTGGCTTATGGAATTAAGACTGTGCATGTAAATCAGGGGCAGCAAAACAGAGAAACAGCCGTTGAAAAAGCTTTGAGTGATTGTTCAAAAGTTGATAAAAATTGTTCTATAATGGTTAAATGTGAACGCATTGGTTATGGCGCAGTAGCTATTGATAAAAAAGACGGGATTATCTCTGCCTCGGCTGCTGTTTGTGGCTTAGATAGCGAAGAAGAAGCGCAAACATCAGTTATAAAAGCATGTCAAGAAGCATATAAAAATGCTGATTGTACAGTTAAGGCTAAATGGCAAGATCAATAAGTTCTATCTATACGCTAGCCAGGCTTAATATTTTATGCCGTATTATTTAGCGCGCAGTCTTAGTTTTAATAAGCTGATAATTAGCGTGATAAAACGTCGATGAGTCTTTAACGTGGCGAGTGCTTCAATGTGTTTGAATAACTTATAGCCCGCGATATTCCATAATTGTCATGTTCTCTTGTGAAACAACTTGGTATGAGCTCTTTATAAATGATTTTGCCGATGAAAAGTTTTCTGGCTTTATTCTTGCGACAATCGGAAGCTTGTTTTTTGCATGATAAGCAAAAGAAAGAGCTTTTATAATCTTTGTCCCTAAGCCCTTACCCCAATATTTTTCAGATAAAGAAATACTTATTTCTGCGTGTGTCTTGTCACGGTTAAAGCGTACTTGAGCAACTAACTCATTGTCCTTTTTAGAACGGATAATCTTAAATGTACTTTGAGTGTCTTCTAACTTTTCTGTAAACCATTTTTTATGTGTTTCTAAAGGTATGGGTTCACTACTAAAGGAGCTTGCTCTAACTGCTGGGTGGTTTGATAGATTGTACACATCTAAGCAATCGTCAGAGCATACATCTTTAATAGAATATTCTTCCAATAATCTGATATACAGGCTATCCATCGCACTATCTTCTAAGTGCGATAGTGAATCTTTTTTAGTTTCTATTGAAAGAAAGGAATTGTCTGGCACTAAACTAACTAAACGAGATAAATCATAGTCGCCCTCTCCATAATGGAGGTGTCTGTCAATCGGGCTAGAGTTAAACCCGTCAGAAAGGTGGAACATAGTAGGATTTAGTTCTAAAAATTTTGAAATGAACTCAAAAGGCTTTTGCTTGTATGAGTTTGCAGCGCAGGTTGCGTGCCCAAAGTCTAAACAGCAACCAACATTGGCGTTATCCATAACAAACTTTATATCATCAGGGTGTGATCCATTACAAATAAGTTTGCCGTCTATGGAGCAATATGGTTTGTTCTCAATAATGCATCTACCATCGTTAATCTCTTTAAGCTGACGAGCGGTTTCTTTTATATCACTTTCCATCCCAGGGTGAAAAATTATATGTTTTGCATCTAAACTATCGGCATATTTTTTTGCTTCATTGGCGAGCTTTAGGTTTTTTTCATAATTATCTTTATCACCTAAATTCATTCCTTGCATATAATGAGGAGCGTGGATAACAAAAGGAACTTTGCAATCTTGCCAAAGTTTGATGCAATCGTTGTATGAATCTGGAACAGAATATAACTCAATATATTCAAAAATTCCGTTATTGATTAATTCAACAGCTGGCTTAACATAATAATCATTAGTTGCCCAAATTTTTATACCAAGCTTTAGCATATCACCTCTCTATAACAACAAACTAGCGTACAGCTATTATATAGCAGTTTCTTTTATTATTTTAACAATAGTTTCAATATCTTTTGTTTTTAAATCTGGATATATAGGTAAAGATAAAGCTTTTTCGTAATAAGCCTCAGCTTTTGGAAAGTCCCCTTGTTTGAAACCAAGTTTTTTGTAATAAGGCTGAGTGTGAACAGGAATATAATGAACCTGCAAGAATAATCCCTTATCTTTTAATGCCTTAAAAAGCTCGTCTTTGCTGATTTTTACCTTCTTAAAATTAATTAAAAGAGGGCACAAATGGAAGCAGGCTTTAGAGTATGTTGGCTCGACCAATGTTGAAAATCTTTCGTCATCAGCAAAAGCATCTTGGTAAGCTTTAAATATTTCACGGCGTTTATCTTTGAATGTTTCAATTCGTTTTAACTGGGATATGCCGAGGGCTGCCTGCATGTCTGTGATGCGGTAATTAAAGCCCAAATGGTTCATCTCATATATCCAGCTATCAGGAGTTCTTTTGTCAATGCCATGAGAACGTAGATATAACAATTTTTCGTATAATTCTTTGCTGTTGGTAGTAATTGCCCCACCTTCTGCGGTAGTTATGGTCTTAACTGGGTGGAATGAGAATATGGTCATGTCAGAATAAGCGCATGAACCAATTTTTTCATTTCTATAATCAGAGCCAATAGCGTGAGCCGCGTCTTCGATAACAAATAGATTATGCTTTTTTGCAAGCTTGCTAATTTTTTCCATATCACAGCTAATTCCTGCAAAATGCACAGGTATTAAACATTTTGTTTTATCTGTAATATGTTTTTCTATTTCTTTAACATCGATGCAGGCATCTTTAGCATTGATGTCGGCAAATTTAGCGGTTGCTCCAACATATTGGAGGCAATTAGCAGATGCTAAAAAAGTGTTAGGGGTGGTTATTCCTTCATCTCCCTTTTTGAGCTCAAGAGCAAGGGTGCAAAGGTGTAATGCGGCTGTGCCATTAGCAACGGCAACACAATATTTAGCTCCAACATAATCAGCAATTGTTTTCTCAAATTCTGCGATTTTTGGACCTTGAGTTAGATAAGGTGAGCGCAAGGTTTTAACAACTTCAATGATGTCATTCCATGTGATGTTTTGACGACCATAAGAATATATTTTAGATTTCATTTATTAAATCCTTCATTTCATCAATCGACAGCCACCAAGAGTTATTACCACTATGATATTCAAAATCATTAGGCACATTCTTTGCGTTTTTTATATAGTCACCTTTTTTGTAATAAGGGTTTGATGGTAAAATAATATAATAATCATCAAATTCAACAGTGTTTCTGGCATCTTCGACAGATATCATCATCTCATGAATCTTTTCACCAGGGCGAATGCCGACTTCTTTTATATCAGCATTAGGAGCAACGGCTTTAGCGAGTTCTGTTATCTTCATAGAAGGAATTTTTTTTACGTATAATTCTCCACCACACATTTGCTCAATAGCGGTTAGAACCATTTCAACGGCTTGTTCAAGTTTAAGCCAAAATCTAGTCATGCGAACATCTGTAATAGGGAGTTCTTTCTCTCCTTTAGCCAGTATGTCTTTGAAAAAAGGAATAACCGAACCTCTAGAACCCGCAACATTACCATATCTAACTACTGCAAATTTGGTTTTCTTTTCGCCAACATAGGCATTAGCTGCAATGAATAGCTTGTCTGAACAAAGTTTGGTTGCGCCATATAAATTAACAGGAGCGCAGGCTTTGTCAGTGCTTAAGGCGACCACTTTATCGATGCCACAGTCAATTGCATTATCAATTATATTTTGAGCGCCAATAACATTGGTTTTAATGGCTTCAAAAGGGTTGTACTCACATGCAGGAACTTGTTTTAAAGCTGCCGCATGAACAATGATATCAATTCCTTGAAAAGCACGATGTAGGCGTTCTTTATCTCTAACGTCACCAATGAAAAAGCGAATTTTAGGGTTGTCTTTGAATGGAGCGGTGTTAGACATTTCAAATTGCTTAAATTCATCGCGAGATAAAACTACAATTTTTTTGATATCTGGATATTTTTCTAAAATAGTTGCAATGAATTTTTTGCCAAATGAGCCTGTGCCACCTGTTACTAAAATGCTTTTTCCTGTTAACATATTTGCCCCACAAAAATATAATTTCAGACTATGGTAATCATAAAAGGTAAATAACTAATTGTCATTAATATAGTTATGTAAAGTTCTTTTTACTGATAAGAATAACTCGCTCCAATCTTGAGAGTAATGTTTTTCAAACCTCATAGCAGATGCTAAATCAAAGCCGTGTTTTTTTAATGAGCAATCTTTATTTGGAGAGAAGTTTTCTATCCTCCATGTTTTTATTCCAAGCCCGCTTGCGAGTTCACAAACTGCGGTCCCTACAGATATAACCAAATCCATGTTAGATAGATATGCAGCGGTGGAATCTAAATCATCTTTTTGATTAAGCTCAGGAAAGTTGTTTATGTGGATGCCGTACTCTTTTTCAAAAGCAGCGAGTTCATCTACGGTGCCGTCAGCATAGTTGGCATTAAAAAATGTTACGCCTTCTGTTTTTAATAATTCCGCCCAATCTTTTAATGTCGAGTAGCTTTTTATGCGTCGTTCGTTCATATTTTGGCTTCTCCAACATATCGCTACTTTGAGATTGCTGTTATTTGGACTTAGCTGTTCTATTTTTTGCTTCCATGATCCTATTTTATCTTTATCGGCAATTAAGAATTTTTTGGGGGTTTTATATACACCTTGATTGATAAAATCATGATATCTCAGTTCACCCATTGGGGTGCAAAAATCGGCGTCTGTGCGTTTTAAATCATATTCTTGCATAAATTCAGCGCTCAATATACCTGTAACTTTAACATTTGGGAAAGAACGCTTGAATAAAGGTTCTAGTTTCTTCGCGCATTCTAGGGTACAAGATTTTGCTAGTGGAGAGATGTTGTTTAGATGTGCAACAAATCGTATTTCATCGCCAATTCCTTGCTCAGGATATATAAGTAAGCGTTTGCACATTATATCTTCGCCATTCCATAATGGAATGGTAAATTTGCGAAGAGGAGGCCGTTTGCCGATTTTTAGAGCTTCTCTATAATATCCAAGATTTTCTTTTGTGACTTTACCCATAATTTGAATTTCGCACAGGGCAATGTTCCACTTTATATCAGTGAGCATTGGCTCTTTTTTCAATATTTTTTTATATAGGTTTATTGCTTCTTCTGGGTGCCCCATCTTTTGTAGGCAGATAGCTTTGCCTGCTATAGTTAATATGGAAGTATCCCCAGATTCTTCTAGGATTTCTATCTGCTCTAGACTTTCTTCAAGGCAACTACATTCGAATAAGTCGGAAGATAGGTGATGTCTAAACTGTGAGATATTTTTTATGGTTTTTTTTATAATTGTGTTCATTCCCTCATAAAGATGAGGTCTTAGCTCGTAAAATACTTTTGCTAGAGGTTTTGTAACTTCATCAGCATATGAATAATTGTACGCATAGCATAATATAGCAAAGGCTTTTAAGTAATTTTTATTGTTAAACTCTAATTCTGCTAATTTTATATATGACGGAGTAAATTCTGGGGCACTTGTTAATAAGCTCTCAAATATGGGTTTTGCTTTATCTGTATAACCCATTTTGCACATATCAATAGCTTTGTTGTAAGCTTGCTGTGCTAGCTCTGTTTTGCTTCCCTTGTTTGTTGTATGGGAAGTGCTAGTTGTTTTTAAGTTGTCTATTTTTCTAGCTCTGCGTGCCATGTTTATGTCTCTGGTTTAGGATAAATTCTGGTTTCAGCATATTGTGCCAAATGTTTTTTTACAACATCAAATACAACAGACCAATCTTGGTTGTGCAGTTTGCTTATTCTATATATGTTTTGATGTTCAAAACCGTGTTTTGCTAATTTGCCGATGTTAACTGCAGAAAAATTACATAGCTTCCATGTCTTAATTCCAAGTCCAGCAGCCAATTCATCTACGGCAGTTCCTACAGATATAATTAAATCCATATTTGATAAATAAGCAGCAGTTGAATCTAAATCATCTTTCTGATCTAGCTCAGGAAAGTTATGTATTTTTAATCCTGTGTTGCTATAAAGCTC
>QKFK01000101.1 GCA_003252195.1 Rhodospirillales bacterium | reverse complement strand
CATAGAAGCAGGAACTTTATCTAAATAGAACAAGCTCTCATTAGTCAGATATTCAACCTTATCTATACCATCTATAGGTAGCTTCATTGGCTTGGTGCCAGTTGCGATATATATATTTTGTGCGGTATAAGTTTTATCTCCAGCCTTTACGGTGTGAGTATCAACAAACTCGGCGGCCTCATTAATCATGGTAACTTTTTCAAACATCTTTAATGTTTTTTTCTCACCAATATAATCAATATATTCTTTTATCTTGGAAAATGGATTGATTGATAGTTCTGGCAATTTGGTCTTCTTATTATTCAACTTATAAAAACTCTCTGTACGTGAGCGTAACTCCGCCATTTTAAGAAGAGACTTACTTGGAATGCAACCCACATTCATACATTCTCCGCCCACTTTATTCTTCTCAATTGCACAAACCTTCAAGCCCATTTCAGCACCCATTGCAGAGACGGCCATACCTGCTGGGCCAAGACCAATTACAATCACGTCAAATTCATATTTTTGCTTACACATTTTACCCTCACATAAAATTCGTCACTAAATTTAATTATCGTTATTCACAATGCTTATTGCCGATACATTCCATCAAATTATTAAGCATTCTATTCTTGATGGAGTAATAAACTTGCCTGCCTTTATATTCTGCATTAACCAAATCACAATTACGCAACAGTCTTAAATGCTCACTTGTGCGAGGTTGGTTTAGCCCGCATATCGCAGATATTTCTGCCACTGTCTTTGCACCATCTTGTAATATATTCACAATTCTGAGGCGCATTGGGTGAGCCACTATTTTGAGGCACTTTGCCCCATCTTTGAGCTTATCCATATCAATCAAACAAAGCTCATTTGCATCTTTATTATTATCTTTAATACTGTCATTCATAGCATCACCTATACCAACTCTTTATCCGCAACGTTCGCTTCTTTACTTATCTTTACTTATCTTTACTTATCTTTCTTCCTTCTATATACATTATATATCGCGATATCGCGATATGTCAAGATAGGATAATAATGATTCATGACAGGATATTGAGGATTTGGTAGTGGCAATTTAATAACGATAATTTATATGAATGGGATATTTTTTAATAGCAATTAGAGCATTCAAAAGCGATTAAGCACCGTAAAAGTGCTTAGATATCAATAGTGATTAAACGGTGTAATAATGATTAGACCATACAAAAAAGCCCCGATATAAATCAGGGCTTTTAGCTTTTAACATTAATGTGTTTGCAATATAGGTTAAGCTGCTTGCTTATCGCCAATCATTTCTTTTACACGCTCAGTCAATTTTTCCATTGCACGAGATTCAATCTGACGAACACGTTCACGACTGATTCCGAAATGCTCACCAATCACCTCTAATGTAAGAGGGTCTGAGCGAAGATGACGATTTGCAATAATATATTGCTCTCTATCATTCATTTGAGAAATAGCTTGTTTCATAATTGAGATTTTATAATTATGCTCTTGAGTATTACCCAATCTTTCTTCTTGATTAGGAGCATCATCACTTAAAAAGTCTATTTTCTCATTTTCATAATCGTCAGAAACAAATTCATTAAGAGAAGAATCCCCTCCTAATCTGCCATTCATAGACACGATTTCATCTTTGCTGACGTTTAACTCTTCTGAAATATCGTTAATAATGTCATCTGACATTTCTTTATCGTCTAAAATACCAAGACGGGCTTTAATTCTGTTTAGGTTGTAAAACAACTTCTTTTGGGTAGCAACTGTACCAATTTTAACTAATGACCATGATTTAATTACAAAGTCATTAATTGCAGCTTTAATCCACCATAAAGCATATGTAGATAAACGGTTGCCGTTATCTGGGTTAAACTTTTTAACCGCATGCATCAAAC
>QKFK01000244.1 GCA_003252195.1 Rhodospirillales bacterium | reverse complement strand
ATCAATTATCTCTCACTATTATCGCGAGGTAATTCTAATCATGGTAAATACTGGGCGTTACTTAAGAAGAATGTTCCTGTTCTTACTATGTGTTATTAGTGCTGTTTTAATTATTTTGCCTGCGCTTAAAACCATTTACATGACATCACCCGTGCTTAATGGGCTTATATTTGCGGTTATCATTATTGGAATAAGCTTAAACTTCCGCCAAGTATTTTTATTAAAGCCTGAGGTTGCTTGGATAGAGCGCTTTAAAGAGAACCGAGCTGAGGTTTCAGCATCTCACCCTATTTTATTATCCCCTCTTGCAAAGATGGTGAAAGATCATCCAACTTCTGCAACATTTAGAATATCACCAATGTCTGCTAGAACATTGCTTGATAGTGTAGATTCAAGGCTAGAAGAAGCTAAAGACATCTCTAAATATTTTAGTGGTATATGCATATTCTTAGGATTATTAGGAACATTCTGGGGCCTAATGCAAACAGTAGCCTCTGTTGGTGATGTTATATCTTCTATGAATGTAGATGGAGCAAGTGGCTCTATATTATTTAGCCAGCTAAAAGAAAGTCTTAAAGCTCCATTATCTGGAATGGGGACAGCCTTTTCATCTTCATTGCTTGGTTTATCAGGATCTTTAGTTCTTGGCTTTTTAGACTTACAAGCAAGCCAAGCTCAAAACTTGTTTTATAATGAGCTTGATGACTGGTTAACAGGCATTACATATCGCCACAAAGACTTTTCAGAAGAAGGATCTGGCTATGCAGATGCGTATGTAATATCCCTTTTTGAAGGCATGCTCAAGAAACTTGAAGAGCTAAACGATAAAACAGAAGCAAGCGATGAGGCCTCTAAAACATTAAATCGTTGCTTAATGGAGATTTCATCTAAATTCTCAACCATTCAAAAGGCAGCTATATTCACAGCAGACAGCCTAGAACATATAAACAAATATGCTATCTATGGCGAAAAAATCCATAAGCTGATTGAAGCAAGTTCAAAGCTTGCAGCAGAAAATGACAAGCTTATTTTATCTGAAATAACCGAAGAAATTAAATTACTCGGAAGAGGCATAAATGCCAATATTAAAGCCCTAAACAAATGAAATCTCGCAGAAAAAACAAAGAAGTAAATGCATGGCCAGGGTTTGTAGATGCCCTATCTAGCCTTATTATGGTTATGCTATTTATGCTAATTATTTTTATATTAGCGCAGTTTTTTATGGGTCAAGATATCAAAGGACAAGATAAAGAGCTTAATTTATTAAACAACAAAATCCGTTCTTTATCACAGGATTTATCATTCAAAGAAACTGAAAACTCATCATTAAAAGAGCAATTGATTTTAGCAAGAAGTGAGTATGATAAAAAAATTGAAGATGCAAATACCAATATAGCTAAATATCAAAGCTCTCTAAATTCATGTAAATTAGCCTCAACAAACAAAGCATGCCCTGATAGCGAGGCCTTATATGTTCAACTTGAAGAAATTCGCAAAGAGTTTACAGCCTTATCAATAGCTATGGACGCTAGTGATAAATATAACGAAGAACAAAAAGCTCAGATAATAGCCATTGGCAAAAGATTAAACAGAGCATTAGCCACAAAAGTTTCAGAATTACAAAAATATCGCTCTGAATTTTTAGAAAATATAGGAAAAATTATCGATTCTCATGATGAATTGAAAGCGAAAGGCGATCATTTTGCTTTTCAGTCTGAATTACTGTTCAAAAGTGGCTCTTCCGAAATATCAGAAGAGGGGAAAAATAAATTGGTTTCATTGGCAAACCAAGTTAAAGCGATATCAGATAAAATACCTCCTTCTGTAAATTGGATATTACGAGTCGATGGACATACTGATAAACTCCCTATAAACAACTCATCTTATAGCTCTAACTGGGAGCTTTCCACCGCTAGAGCCGTTAATGTTGTTGAGTTTCTGATATCACAAGGGGTTTCGCCATATCACCTAACAGCTACAGGGTTTGGCGAGTTTTCACCCATATATGATGGTGAAGACCCAGATAAACTTAAGCTAAATCGTAGGATTGAATTCTCTCTAACATCAAAATAACCACATTATTTCAAAAAAAGTCCACTTTTTTGAGATTGAGCTCTTGAATTATTATAAATAGTGGGTTATACAGGATTTCTGTTTGAATTGAACCCGAGTTAATTCGGTTACTTTTTGGAGCTTGGTTATGAAGAAAGATATTCACCCTGATTATCATGAGATAACAGTTGTTATGACAGATGGAACCGAGTTCAAAACTCGCTCTACATGGGGTAAAGAAGGCGATGTAATGCGTCTTGATATTGATACTAAATCACACCCAGCATGGACAGGTGTTCACCGTTTGTTAGACAGCGGAGGACAACTTGCTAAGTTTAATAAACGTTTTGCTGGATTTGGTATTAAGAACTAATCCATGATTTTCATAAAAAACCTGCGATAATAATTATTCGCAGGTTTTTTGTATGTTTTACTTATTTTAAATTTTCTTTCATGTATAATGAGTTTGTTTTTAAGAAAGTTTACGGACAAGAATGGTAAATATAGTTTATTACGAGGTTTATATCTTATCGCAAGGTGACTGGCAGTTACATGGGCGCTACCCTAGTGATCGTCAAGAAGAAGCCTTACAAGAAGGAAAAGACGTTGAGCGCCGCATGCAGGTGCCAATAAAAATTATCCGTGAAACATATAATCCTAAAACAAACTTTACTAACGAGGCCGTTATTTATCTGAGCGAAAAAATTCGCTCATATAATGCATCAGCGAAAAAACGTGCCCAACAATATTCATCTGGGTCATTCTACGATGACGTCAGAAGTAGAAGCTTTAATGATAGTAATATAGATGAAAACAAGCCTCCTATGGGGACGGCTGGTAAATTTGCCATTATTGTAGCAGGTTCTTTATTTATGGCATTAATAGTAGCTGCCACAATTTTTATGGTAGTGAAAAATTTTGGTGACAGCCATGTACCACCAGATTCATCTATGCTTTTATCTGTGTTTATAACTGTGTTTCTTTTTTGCTCAATACCTCTTACCGCTGCATTCATTCCATGGAGTGAAATTGAAGCATATCTTGAAGATGGGACAAAAGTTACAGGAAGTGCACCAAATAAATCTTCATCAAGCAATGATGATGACAATGAAGAAAATAACGGCACAAATAAAAAGAAATCTCGCAATATAGCCACTACAATAGTTGAAGGTATCTTCTCTATTTTTGGTTTTTCAAAAGAAAAAACCGATGAAAAGATGAATGAGATAACCGCTCAGCGAAATGAAGAAGAAGCCAAACTTGCAGAAGAAAAACAGCAAGAAATATTAAACAGCAATGACTTATCTGATGATAAAAACTTTAAGCTTATCAACCCAGAAGAAATGTCAGACACTGAAAATGTTAGCAAATGGCTTGATTTAGATGACATACCAGACCCTGTAGATGAGACCATCAAACATAATAATGAAAGCTCTAAAGAACAAAAAAAGAAAAAAGAGCCAGAAAAAAAGAAATATGATGTTAAGACAGAAGCAGCAAAAAGATTGCTAATGGAATTTTTAAGTGGCGCAATTGAGCAGCTAAAAACTAAACAGTCCCGTATTGATACTCAAGGCAAATTTGCTCTTAATATATTGTTAGCTGGAGCTAGCGATTCCATAGCAACAGAAAGAGATTTAAACGAGGATGCTAGAAAAGAAATATTGGTTGATGCAATACAAGTAATTGGCACAAAAAAAGATGTCGCTAAAATATTTGCTGACAAATTGGAAGCCTATCTGTTAGAGCCCAAATATATGAACTTATATAAAGAAGGCACCAAATCTATGGAGAAGATTCTGAAAAATGATCCTAATCCATTTAAAAATACAGTAGCATCATTTGAAAGCTGGAGTTCAGATTCTCAAAAAGATGCTCACGAAGCCGAAACAAACACTATTGTGACTGTTATGTTTACAGATATTGTAAATTCAACATTATCCACACAACAACTTGGTGATGATAAGGCTCAAGACCTTATCAGAACCCACAATAACATTGTTCGCACATCATTAAATAAATTTGCAGGAAAAGAAGTTAAACACACTGGCGATGGCATAATGGCATCTTTCGCATCACCATCTTCTGCCGTTGAAGCTGCTATTAGAATTCAGCACGAGATTCTTAGCCACAACACATCTCACCCAGACAGTATTTTAGAAGTTAGAATTGGATTAAACTCTGGTGAACCAATTGTTGAAGAAGATGACTTATTTGGAACAACCGTACAGATTGCTTCAAGGATTTGCTCAGTTGCATCTAGCAATCAAATTCTTGTTGCATCAGTTGTTAAAGAGCTCTCAGCAGGAAAAGGCTTTGAATTTGAGTCACTTGGACCGGTTGCCTTAAAAGGCATAAAAGAAGCCCAAAATATTTATGAAGTAAAAATATAAAAAAATTCATCACACCTCTTGAAACGTAAAAACTCGCAAATTATATCGTATTTGTAAGACGGCTAATTATAGGGTCTTACATTAATATAATCGAGATTGCCTATGGTAGGAATCTCATAACATAATCGCTTCAAGGAGGATTAAAATGACAACATTTGATTTATCACCACTTCACAGATTTACAGTTGGTTTCGATTCAATGGGTAGACTCTTGGATAATATTTCAAGATTAGACGACACAGCAACAAACTACCCTCCTTACAATATCGAAAAGCTAAACGAAGATGAGTATTCTGTAGTACTTGCTCTTGCAGGGTTTAGCGAAAGTGAAATTGACATAATGCTAGAAGATAACACCCTTAAGGTATCTGGCAGAAAAGAAGAAACCAAAGAAGATAAAAATAGAGAATATGTCTACAAGGGCATCGCCAACCGCTCATTTGAGCGCACATTTGAACTTGCAGGACATATAAAAGTTGAGAATGCTGAATTAAAAGATGGTATGCTTAAAATTTCTCTTAAAAGAGAGATCCCAGAACATATGAAGCCTCGTAAAATTGCTATTAATGAAAACCTTAAAATAGGTAAAAAGGCATCTTAATCAACCTAAAAAGAATAACAAATAAGGCGGTAGGCATAGCTTGCCGTCTTATTTTTGTTTAAATAATCATAAGAATTAATATATAATTTAAATAGAACAAACAATTTATGAGCTTATATGACAGTACAATTAGATTCATATGCCAGCAGTACTTATGGCAAACAGGCGTGGGACAAAACAACACAAGACGTTGCAAATTATGCAGAAAACTTTGCAACCGCTCGTGACATTGGTTATTTGCGTTATAATTACTCCAGAGTAAATGTCGTAAGCTCGCTGGGGGCTGGAGACAGCCAAGATTTTTACAAGTTCTCAGCTCAATCTACTGGTACTCTTAACTTATCAATAATAGAAGCTTCTAAAGATCAAACATCTAAGAGCACAAACAAAGGTCCGCTTGATATAGATGTTAATGACTATTTAGAGGCTGCGGGAATATCTACAAATGATGCCATATCTTCAAGCGATGAAGAAGCATCGTCTATCCCTAAAAACATGATAGAAGGCGGTCCCTTAGAACTAGATTTAAATAAATACCTTCATAATGCTGGTATTGAAATAGAAACGACAGACATTAATGATAGCAACAATGCAGAAGACACTCTATCGAGCGGAGTTGAAGAGCAAAAGAGCCAACTAGATGACGCGATATCTCTTTCAGAAACCAGAGTACAAATTTATAGCTACAATGGTAGAAAAGCGGAACTAATTGCCGATAGCGGGGCAGAAAAAGACAGTGATTTATATAAGGCGTATGAAAATATGCGTAAAGGGCAATATCAAATAACCGAGAAACAGGATTACTATGTTCGTGTATCAAGACCAGAGAACCAAGCCTCGACTAAAGAATCTAACTATGTTATGCAGTTACAAATTGGCGATGGAACATCATACAAGCATGACTATTTAACTACAGAAGCAAATTACAACCCACTGACTGCTTCAAGGAATAACTCTACGTCTAGCAGCAACCTTATCACATCATTGCTTAATAGTGACCCCAGCAAATACAACGGTGCCACATCTAGAATATTATCAAGCCTCAAACAATCAAGAAGCGTTGCTTCATCGCTATCTTTATACAACAACATCAGCAAGCTATTACGAAAATAAGTTTTGACATTAATTGTTACAAAAATTTCCCGATACATACTAGTTAGGCACGTTTTTTGCTTTTGTATATTTATTATTTAATGTTATTATAATAGTTGGAGCGTATGTTCTGACCAAAGAATTTGGAGGCTTTAATGGCTGTATATTCATCAACATATCTATCAAGCATAGCTGATACCTCGTCGAAAGGCAAGGATTCGTGGGATAAAACCACGTCAGACATCACCAATGCCGATGAAGAAAACTTCTCTAACGCAAGAGACATTGGTCACTTAAGATTAAATACATACAGACTCAACGTTGTTAGCTCTCTGAGCAAAAATGACACGGCTGACACATACTCTTTTAATGCTATATCAACTGGTAAGCTAAATTTTTCTATAACAGAAACAAGCGGAGAAGATGAAGGTGGCCCTTTAGATATCGACATCAGCGATTATCTGTCCGCAGCAGGAATTAATGAAGATGATTACGTAACAAACCAAGAAGATACGGCCACATCAACTCGTGCAACAAACTATATTGAAGGCGGACCTCTTACTCTTGATTTGAATGAATATCTATATAACGCTGGCATTGAGATTGAAGAAGAAGATTCCACAACTTCAGAGGCAGAGAGCATATCTGAAGATATAAAAGAAAGCGTTGAGAAAGCTTTAAACCTTAGCACTGTTAGAGTACAGCTCTATGGCTACGAAAGAAATGAGTACACATTATTAGCAGACAGCGGTGCTGACGAAGACAGTGATTTGTACCAAGCGTACAAAGACATGGCTACTGGTGAATATGAAATAAATACCAAAGGTACTTATTATGTAAAAGTAACAAGGCCTGATGATGCTGATGTAACTGATACAGCTAGTTATGTCATGCAATTCCAAATGGGTGATGCAGAAAGCTATAAAGATGACTACCTAACCACAGAAGGATCTATGGATTCCAAAGAAATTACAGGCACATACACAACAACAGCTGCAAATTCTAGCGCTGATTACATAACAACGATGCTACTTGAAAACAGCCTATCATATGGTGATGATGACGACACTCCTGTAATGTTCCAATCATTACAGACTATATACGATTCATCGAATAGTTTAATAAATACCAATTATGGGCTAGCTTAACTCATGCTATAACAATCTTAAAGGCTACATATAATATGTAGCCTTTTTTATACCACAGAAGCAACAAT